>NZ_JBILJQ010000105.1:0-11471 GCF_044377145.1 Aquimonas sp. | reverse complement strand
CTCTACAACCACCACTTGCCACAGAAGGCGCTCAACCACGAGACTCCGGTTCTGGCGCTCAAACGCTGGCAATCCACCCACCCGGAACTCTTCGTCAAGCAGGTACGCGATCGTCCGGGATCTGACAGCTACTGACCATTGAAGAACGTGCCGGTGCGCCGCGAGTGGAACTGACCCATGACTTGCTGGTGCCGCTGGTCGCGCGAGCGCGGGAGCGGAGAGAGGCGGAGGAGAAAGCGGAAGCGGAGCGGGTGGAGGCAGAGCGGTTGGCGGCGGCAGAGCGCGAGCATTTGGCGGCGGCGGAATGGGTTGCTAAACAGGCCAAAGCGGCGCAGCGGCGGGCACGCCTGGTTTCGGTGGCGATGGCGGTGTTGTTTTTGCTGGCCTTGATTGGCGGCTGGCAGGCGTTGGAGCACACGCAGAAAGCCCAGGAAGGGCTGAAGCAAGCGGCGGAGCGGGCGCAGGGGCGAGCACGTGAGCAACTGGTTCTTGGTGAGCGCGAGAACTACGTGGCCTATTTGGCTGAGTCGATTGACTTTGATTTCACGGTCGCAGCCAATGAGGCAGAGCTCGCGGTGCAGCAACGCACTTCACCAAGGCTAAAGTCGGTACTCGAACACAAAGCTTGGGTGAGCTCCGCCACGTTCAGCCCCGACGGCACGCGCGTGGTGACGGCAAGCTTTGACAACACCGCGCGCCTCTGGGACGCGCAGAGCGGGCAGGCGATCGGCGCCCCGCTCCAGCACGAGAAAGATGTCCACTCCGCCGCGTTTAGCCCCGACGGCACGCGCGTGGTGACGGCAAGCTTTGACAACACCGCGCGCATCTGGGACGCGCAGAGCGGGCAGGCGATCGGCGCCCCGCTCAAGCACGAGGAAGCGGTCACCTCCGCCGCGTTTAGCCCCGACGGCACGCGCGTGGTGACGGCCAGCATGGATGGCACGGCGCGCATCTGGGACGCGCAGAGCGGGCAGGCGATCGGCGCCCCGCTGATGCACAAGCGCTGGGTCAACTCCGCCGCGTTCAGCCCCGACGGCACGCGCGTGGTGACGGCAAGCTTTGACAACACCGCGCGCATCTGGGACGCGCAGAGCGGGCAGGCGATCGGCGCCCCGCTCAAGCACGAGGAAGCGGTCACCTCCGCCGCGTTTAGCCCCGACGGCACGCGCGTGGTGACGGCCAGCATGGATGGCACGGCGCGCATCTGGGACGCGCAGAGCGCCGACATGCTCGGTGCACCCGTCACTGCGGACGACCTCATCGCCCTTTCCGGCCGCCGTGTCGCCGACAATGGCCAACTCGAATGGCTCCCCGGCCCGGAGTTGATCGCCTTGATCAGCAAAGTCAGGGCCAAAGCCGATCAAGGCACCACGAAGAAGGACCAACTTGTGCGCTGGCATTTTGCCGATCCTGCCACGCGCACCATCTCGCCCTTCTCCCAGATCACCGTTCCGAAACACATCGAACGTGAAATCGCTTGGGTGCTGGAACGCCCGCAAACCGAAGAAACCGACGGCCCGAACTACAGCCCCAAAATCCTCAACGACGCCTACAACCTCGACCCCGGCCACCCGCTCATCCTGCTCGCCCTTTCTGTCTTCGAAACCCGCGCCGAAACCAAAGCACTCTGGAAACGCCTGAGCTTCCCGCGCTTCGAAAATGACGCCCGCCTCGCCGCTCGCGCGGCAGAAATCCTGCTGATCGACAAAGACCCGGAGAACGCGAGCACAGCAGCGCACATCGCGCTGGCACTTCCAACGGCCCGCGCGGAAGACCGAGCCAAGGCACAAGCTGTGCTCAATCAAATCGCTAAGGCTGCCAACTGAGCCATGGATCGCGAAGCCATTGCCCCGCTCACAAAGGCGTTGGTGACCACCGTGCCCGAGTTCGACATCTTCATCTGCTATCGCCGCGCTGCGTCGGCGATGGATGCGGCGCATCGGTACGACCACTTGTCGCGGGCTTTCGGCGAGACGGTGTTCATCGATCACGAATGCCTGCGCGCCGGTCAGCATTGGCGTGGGCGCATTGATGAGGTGGTCGCTGGATCGGCGGTGATGGTGGTGCTGCTCTCCGCGGGCTGGCTGGAAGAGATCGAAGAGCGTCACCGCGAACACCACGTGGACGAAGTGATGCGCGAACTGGGTATGGCGCTGGAAAGTGGAAAGGTCCTGTTGCCGGTCTTGCTGGATGTGGCAAGGGCGGCGACTTCAGCTGACGCACAGCGATTCCCCGCAGACACCAGCGCGTACCGCGTCGTCCAGGCGCTGGCCGACACGCACTCGCTGCGCTGGCACGCGGTCTCGCGCGGTGCTGATCTGGACCAGTTGCGTACGGATCTGACGAACTATCTGCCGCGTTTCGGTGAGCGACTGCTCCGCCGCTGTCAGCAGCATCTGGCGAGGCAGTTGGATGCTCGTAGCGCTCAGGAACCCTGGCGCAGCAAGTTCAAGGGGTTGACCGATGCGGTGCAGCGGCCAGAGCTGAAGCCGATGCTGGTGCAGGCGCTGGAGGCAGACCAGGCGGTGTGCGTCTTGCACGCCGAAGAAGGCGTCGGCAAGACCATCGCACTGGGTTGGTTATTGCTGCGCTGCAGCGATAGACCCGTGCTGCTGGCCGACGCGAGCGATCCGGCATGGCGGCTTGGTTTTGCGCCGGGTGTAGCGGCCTTGTTGAAGGCCGGTACACCGCGGTCACATGGACTCGACTGCGAGCGAACTCCGCGACTGGTCAGCGACGCCGAACTCGAGCTGGCACTGGCGCAACCCTTGTTGATCGTCATCGACGGGTTGAACGAACCCGAAGAGGCGGACGGGATCAACTGGCGCAGCCTGCTGCAGGAAGCGACTCAGTTGATTGAGCGGGAGCGCCCGTGGCGGCTGCTGGTCACTGTGCGCAGCCATGCGTGGAAGCATCGCATCAGCTCCAGCAGTCTCAGTGCGGCGTGCCAAGAGCTCTGCATCCCCTTGTGGTCCGACAAGGAGTGCAGGGCGCTGGCTGAGCGGCTGGGCTTTGCATGGGCGCAGTTGGATCCGGAAGTGGCGAAGCAGCTGCGCAAACCGCGCATGTTGATCGCGGCAGCCCGCATTCCGCCGGAGAAACTGCAAGGCTGGGAACTGAGCTATGCGCTGGTGCTCTTGCTCGATTTGCAGCAGCGTGGCGATGCCGAACATGCCCGCCTGAGCTTCGACGACTACTGCGGACTCCTGCAGGACTTGGGAAAGAACACCCTTGCGGAGTCACCGCTGACGCGTGATGTGCTGAAAGTGCATTGCACGGCGCTGGACGACGCCGAGGTGACGCGGGAACTGGAGCTGCTGTGTGATCAGGGCCTGATCCGCCGGGACCACGCCAAGTTGCGGATCGACGAGCAGGCCGCCAGTGTGGCGATCGGACTGCGGCTGCTGCAGATCCTGCGCGACACGGGCAAGTCCGATCTTGATGACTTGCGTGAGGAGATCGCCCGGACGCTTGCCGACGGACAGGACGACACCACCGGCAAGGCTCTGGGGCACGCGATTGCTGCCGGTTTGCATCCGCGCATTGATGGCGCCGGCAAAGTGCGCGCAGACGGCGATCCGGTGCTGAGCGCACTCTTTCTGGAATGGCAGCGGCGCTACAACCGAGGCGCATCGCCGCGTCGTCAGCTGCGCTGGCTGCTGCCCGAGCTCGGATCGCTGGCGCAGTCCGCTGCATTGAACGATCCAGAAGACTGGCTGGCGGATGCACTTCAAGCAGAGCCTGCCGATCCGATTCGAACGGCTTTCCTGCGGCGACTCGATCAGTGGTTCACGGGCATGGATCTCGCCGCCGAATCCTTCACCGGCCCAAGCAATCAGGCGCGAGTTGAAAAGCGGCGCTTGCGCTTCCAGCAGGGCCAGAGATTGGTCGGCGGTCTGCGTGAAGCCGGATCGAAAGAGGCGCGGTTGCGGAGCTTGGGACTGGAAGTGGCCAAACGCTGTGCACTGGACCCACGCGCTATCGACTTGAACGCACTGATCGTCGCAGTCGCTGTGCAACCCGCCGATGGCTGGGACCCGCTGATCAAGTGGGTGTGCAAACGCCCGGAAGACTGGTGGCCGCTGCTGGAGCCGATCTGGGCCAGCGTCGCTGAGCGTGTGGACATCGGTGAATTGCGCGACAGCATGGCCAAACTGTTGCGTGCGATGTGGCCGACGCCGGTGTGCTTGCGACGCATTGAGTTGCCCGAAGAAGGAGGTGGGTCGGAGCATCGAGAGGGTTCAGCGTACCGTCGTCTGGTTGATGTGAACCAGTCGCCCGACGCCGATGCTCTGAACCGCCTGCACGCCCATGTGGACAGTGCCGGCCTGCACATTCGCCAACCGGAGCTTGCAGCACTTGCCTTGTGGTCGCCACATCGCCTGCAGCTGCACATCGCAAGCCTGATTGATCACGCTACCAACCCCGATAAGCCCATTGGATTTTTCGGCACCGAGCTGGCGCGTCTGGCTCCGCTGCTGACACCAGTGCAGGCACGGCGCCTTCGCGTTCGGGCGAGTGAGGGATCGGACATTGGCGACAGTCAATGCAGTCTACTCAGCCTTGCAGGTGTCTGGCAGCTGCCCCAAGCCCGTCGAACGGCGGCCATGCTGCGTCACTTGCGGTTGATGGACCTTTCCGACGATGAACTGTTGGCCGCATCCCTCACTGCAGAGGCGGCAGCCCAGTTGGTGAAGCGGCTGGTGCGCGATCCACAATCCGCGAAGGCCGGAAGAATTGCATTATGGCTGTGCCTGGCATGGAGTGAAGGTGATTCGGAGGCGCTCAAGTCAGCCCTTGCGAACGCGCTTCCTTCGCTGTCCAAGTTTACGCTGCCACCTGCGACCGAATATTGGTTGTTGCGCCTTTCCCATTGGCTGCGGCTTGACGCACTGGCAGTTCATATGATCGATCTAGATTGGTCATATGTGGCCGACACCGACCCTTACATTCAGACGCAGAGGGCGCGCAGTGCGGTGCTGTCCGCTTCGGCCACGCTGGGTCCGCAGGCACTGCGGACGCGCTGCCATCCGGACCATTGGCGGTTTGCAGCTGAGCCCGCGCAAAGCGAGCTAGCCGCCGAGCGCGCGGAACGGATGAGTGAATTTCTGTTGTCCGACACTTCTGAGATTCATCAATCCCTGGCCAATTCGCCGGACCCTACCGTGCTTCGAGAAACGGTCCGACGATATCCACAGTTACCAGCAATCATTATGGAACTGCCAGATTCGTACCGCACTGCACGCGCCATCGAACTGGCGTTTGCATTGGTTCCTCAAGAGACAGCGAGATGGCTGGACTTGATGCGTGAGGCAGTTATCCGTCAATCGGGATTCAGTAGCACAACGAACGGCATCAACAATCGCTACCTCATCGCCTTCAAAACCCCGGACAGTCCCGAAGCTCGCGAAATCTGGAATGCATTGCTGGACGACATTGAGAACGACGCCGAATTACTGCAACTGGTGGTGGCAGCCAAGCAAGGCCGGGGCTCAGACTGGCTGCAGTCCTGTGCAAATTTGGATCCGTCGTCCATTCCCCATCAACAACTGCGCACCGCAACCCTTGCCGCCATGATCGGCGTCACAGCCGAGCGTGCTGCCGTTACGGCAGCCACACAGTCGCATGGCGGCTGGATGGCCAAGGGCTTCGAGCACGCGCTTGCGCTGTATGCATCCGATGAGCTCGCCCTCGCTTGGTATCGCCGCTTCCGCTCGGCGCCAACCTGGCCTGAGGCTTGGGGCAGCTGGCATATGCAGTGTGAGTGGGTCGATCTGCGCAGACGTCTGTGGGAAGACAAGGAGTTGCCCGCGCATGCACTGCCGGACACTGCCCGCTTCGAGGCAGATTTCCATCGCGATTTGAAAAATGCCATTGACAGGCAGAACAAGCAGCTGGAGAAAACGCGCTTTGGATTTGCGATCTGAGGGAGCGCATTGCTCAAGAAGCGTCGGCGTCGCGGGGCTCGCCCGCGCTCGTACCAGCAGCCGCCGCCAGGCCCCTTCAATGCATCTGTTGCAGGTTGCAGGGATGGTTACAAGGCGGTCTCGGTCGGGCGCGACAGCTATCTGCTGGAACGGGCGCCTTAGCTTCGGCCATTCCAAACCCGCCTGCCCGGATTCGCAAAAAATTTGACGCGAAACACGCTTTGCCGCCGCACTGCTATCCTGATGCCCCGTCTCCCCTGAACCCCCCAACGCATGCGCATCCTGGTCACCGGCGCGGCCGGCTTTATCGGTTCTCATCTGACCCAGCGCCTGCTGGACCGCGGCGATGAGGTGTTGGGCTACGACAATCTCAACGATTACTACGATGTCGCGCTGAAGCAGGCGCGGCTGGATCGGTTGACGCCGCGGGCGGGTTTCTCGTTCTTGAAGGCCTCGCTGGAGGATCGCGCGGCGCTGGAGCAGGCGTTCGCGTCGTTCCGCCCGCAGCGGGTGGTGAATCTGGCCGCGCAGGCCGGCGTGCGCTATTCGCTGGAGAATCCGCGCGCCTACATCGACGCGAACATCGTGGGGTTTTTGAACATTCTCGAGTGCTGCCGCCACGGCGGCGTCGAGCATCTGGTGTATGCCAGCTCCAGCTCGGTCTACGGCGCCAACCGCAAGCTGCCGTTCGCGGTCGAGGACAGCGTCGACCATCCGCTCAGCCTGTACGCCGCGACCAAGAAATCCAACGAGCTGATGGCGCATACCTACAGCCATCTGTTCGCGCTGCCGACCACCGGCCTGCGCTTCTTCACCGTCTACGGGCCCTGGGGCCGGCCGGACATGGCGCTGTTCCTGTTCACCCGCAAGATTCTAGCCGGCGAGCCGATCGACGTGTTCAACCACGGCCGCCACAGCCGCGACTTCACCTACATCGACGACATCGTCGAGGGCGTGATCCGCACGCTGGACCGCGTGCCCGGCCCCGATCCGGCGTTCGACCCACTGCAGCCCAGCCCGGCCAGCAGCGCCGCGCCGTACCGGGTCTACAACATCGGCAATCATCGGCCGGTGCAGCTGTCGCGCTACATCGAGCTTATTGAACAATCGCTGGGGCGCACCGCCGAGAAGCGGCTGCTGCCGCTGCAGCCGGGCGATGTGCCGGACACCGAAGCCGACGTGGCCGCGCTGATGCGCGACACCGGCTACCAGCCGGAAACTCCGGTCGAGGTCGGCATCGCCCGCTTTGTCGAGTGGTATCGGGCGTTCTATGGGGTCTGAGCTGGGGCGGGACTGCAGCGGCTGGCCCAGCCCGCAGCCTGTCCAGGGCGGGCCGTCCGCAGGACGTGTGTAGGAGCGGGGCGAAGGCATGAGCACATCGTCAGGCACACGAACACTTCCAACCAGCGCGCTGAGCGATTGGCTGCCGTTACGCACGCGCCAGCAGCGCGGATGCAGTGCGCCGATCTTCGCCAGCCGCTGCCTCAGCTACGCCGGGGCAGCGGCCGGCAACTGCGGCGGCGGTGGCGGCCGTCGATATGTCGACGGCCCCTGCCACCTCATCGCTGCCCCAACACTCGACGGCTGCACATGCCCCAAGCCAACCGGCCGAGTTCGAGCAGCTGATGATCACCCTGTGCGGAGTGAGCTGCTGCGCGAGGTCGATATCGACCCGGATGCGACCTTCTTTGAGCTCGGCGGACATTCGCTGCTGGCGCTGTCGAGGGTCTGTCGGGTCGAGGCCCTGTGCGGGCGTCGGCGGTCGCTGCTGCGGGTCGGCCAGACCCGTCTGCGCGGGTTTGCGCTGGATCGGGCGCACGACGAACCGGCCCTCGACCCGGCGGCCACTCCGCGCCGAGCCGCGCTCGGCTGGCTGCGTCGGCTGTTCGGCCGCACGGCGTGACGCGTCTGCTTGACCAACGCGCTGCGGGCTCGCGATGGGCTGAGACGGGGTCGCCGCTCGCTCGGTGCAGTCCGCCCAGGTGCTTGTGGGTACAGTTTTTGCAACACTCCGAGGCGGCGTCGCGTTCCGATGCCGCTTCGCACTGGGCCGCGGCGGTTCGGCGAGCCTCCTCACTCACCACCCGCCGGTGGCAGGTGAGCTGCAACCGCCACCCCGCGCCGGGCCACGTATGTTCATGCGCGCCCGGCGCTGTTCTTACCGATGAATAGGTACCCATGATTCCTGTTCCTGCTTGCCCCGTAACGATGCGCGTTCCGCTGGACCACGGCATTTGACCGTGCACGCCCGAGTACGCCACTGGGCGGCACGCTCGTCGCACCCGGCCGCCACCGGCCTGCGTGGGCTGCGACAGCGGCTGCGCCGCTTCACCCTGCCGGCGCCGCGGGTGCTGGTGCGGCCGCTGCTGTGGGTGTTTGTCGGCCTGCGTGCCGGCCTGTATTTCCTGCGCAGCAAGTTGATCGCCGAGCCGCTGCTCAAGGCGTACTGCAGCCGTTACGGCAAAGGCGTCACCGCCGGCATCTACGTGCCTTGGGTGTTGGGCCACGGCGAACTGGTGTTGGGTGACTACGTGCGCTTCAGCGGGTTGATCGAAATCCGCTATGCCGCCAGTTTCGTCGCGCGGCCGCGGCTGGAGATCGGCGACTACAGCGACATCGCCCACAACACCAGCTTCGTGATCGGCCGCGAAATCCGCATCGGTCGACACGTGCAGATCGCCGACGGGGTCAGCCTTCGCGACTCCGGCGGCCATGCCAGCGACCCCGCCCTGCGCTTGGCCGGCGCGCCACCGGCCGATGGCGAGGTGCGGCCGATCGTGGTCCACGACAACGTCTGGATCGGCAGCGGTGCACTGATCATGCCCGGCAGCGAGATCGGCGAGGGCAGCATCGTTGCGGCGCGCGCCGTGGTCTCGGGCAAGGTGGCCGCCTACACCGTCGTGGCCGGCAACCCGGCGCGTCGGATCGGCGTGTTGACGCGTTCGAGCGCGGTCGAACACACCGAAGTGTCCACCGCGGCTCAGCCTACTGAGCCACCGGCCGCATGAATGCTAGGATGCGGCGCCTTGCGGCCGTGCCTCGCGCGCCAGGGCCGCGTCGAGCCTGACAGGCCTCTCCGCGGCCAGCCGTTTCCAGCCTTTTCGAGACACCCCGCATGAACCCGATCGAAGCCCAGGTCCGCGCCTTTCTTGCCGACCAGTTCCCCGCCAGCACCGATGCGCCGCTGGCGGCGGACACCAGCCTGTTCGAGGCCGGCATCATCGATTCGATGGGCGTGCTGAGCCTGGTCACCTGGCTGGAAGAGGCGTTCGGATTCACCGTCGAAGACGATGAAGTGCTGCCGGAAAACATCGACGGCATCAACGCGCTGGTGCGCTACATCGAAGCCAAACAGGCGGCCGCCGCGCCGTGATGCGTTTCGAGGCCTGCCTGCGTGATACCGCCGCGCGCAGGCCGCAGCACACTGCCCTGGTCTGCGCAGATCAGCGCCTGAGCTACGCCGGGTTCGACAGAGAGGTTGAGCGCTGTGCCGCCGCACTCGTCGCCGATGCCGGCCTCGCCAACGGCGAGCGCTGCGTGATCTTCGCCGACAACCGGATCGAAACCTGCGTCAGCATCTTCGCCACCCTGCGCGCCGGCGGCGTGTTCAGTGTGATCAACCCCAGCACCAAGGCGCACAAGCTGGCCTGGGTGCTGAACAACTGCGAAGCCAGCGTACTGACTACCCAGGCCAGCCTGCTGGGCGTCGCGTTGGAGGCCGCCGCGCAGGTGCCAAGCCTGCGCAGGATCGTGCTGATCGACGGCGATGAGGCCGGCCTGCAGATACCTGCACCGCTGCCGACGATCGCCTGGTCGGCCTGGCAAATGCTGCCGGTGGCGCCGCTGCCCGCCGCACCGCGCGGCATCGATATCGACCTGGCGATGCTGGTCTACACCTCGGGCTCCACCGGCGAGCCCAAGGGCGTGATGATGACCCATCAGAACGTGCTGTTCGCCGCGCGTTCGATCAGCAGCTATCTCGACGTGGGCGAGCACGACGTGGTGCTGAGCGTGCTGCCGCTGGCCTTCGATTACGGCCTGTACCAATTGCTGATGGCGGTGCTGTGCGGCTACACCCTGGTGCTGGAGCGCAGCTTCGCGTTTCCGCAGAAGGTGCTGCCGCTGCTGGCCGCTGAAGGCGTCACCGGCTTTCCGCTGGTGCCGACGATGGCGGCGATGCTGGTGCAGATGAAGGCCTTCAAGCCGGGGTGGGCAGCACCGGTACGCTTCATCACCAATACCGCCGCCGCGCTGCCGCCGACGCACATCGCCCGACTGCAGCAGATCTTCGCCGGCGCGCGGGTGTTCTCGATGTACGGCATGACCGAATCCAAGCGCTGCACCTGGCTGCCGCCGGGGCAGCTCGCCACCCGCCCGGACAGCGTCGGCATCGCCATTCCCGGCACCGAGATCTGGGTCGCCGATGAAGCGGGACAGCCGCTGCCGCCCGACACCGTTGGCGAGCTGGTCGTCCGCGGCGGCCATGTGATGCAGGGCTACTGGCGCAACGAAGCCGCCACCGCCAAAGCGTTGAAGCCCGGCCGCTATCCGTGGGAACGCGTGCTGCACACCGGCGACCTGTTCCGCATGGACAGCGCCGGCTACGTCTACTTCGTCGGCCGCCGCGACGACATCATCAAATCACGCGGCGAAAAGGTCGCGCCGAAGGAAGTCGAGGCCGCGCTGTACGCCCTGCCCGGCATCAAGGAGGCCGCCGTGATCGGCGTGCCCGACGACGTCCTCGGCCACGCCATCCGCGCCGTCGTGGTGCTGGCCGAGGGCAGCGCGCTGAGCGCACGCGAGATCCTGCAGCACTGCCGCAGCCGACTCGAAGACTTCATGGTCCCGCGCGACATCGAATTCCGCGAAGTGCTGCCGAAAACCGACACCGGCAAGATCCAGCGCGCGCGCCTGCAGGCCGAGGCTGAGGGGCGGGAATTCGGCGCGGAGTAGCGGTCGCCGTGCTCGTCGCGGCGACCAACGCGATGGCGATTGGGCCCCGACGGCGCGAGCGGGCCGAACTTGACTGGTTCCGTGCGGAGCCGCTTTCAAGCTCGGCGAAGTCGGAGACATGCGTCCGGCGCCGATAACGTGAACAGCTCAGCGAGACCCGGGCGCAATTCGGGCCAGCCAGGGTAGTTCTTCGGCTTAACCAGAATTACCACGCTAGATGAGCTCAGCCGCCTCCCGCAGGCGCTCGGCCATGGCAGCCAGGCCGTTGCGTTCGAAAGCGGTTGCGAACTCGTCCGGCGTCAACGGTGGTGACTTCGAGCGCGAACGCATTTCCTTGAACGCGGCGAGCGCACGTAGGGGATCCAGATCAAGCTGCGCAATCAGAAAGT
Source organism: Aquimonas sp. (assembly GCF_044377145.1). Classification (NCBI taxonomy): domain Bacteria; kingdom Pseudomonadati; phylum Pseudomonadota; class Gammaproteobacteria; order Lysobacterales; family Lysobacteraceae; genus Aquimonas; species Aquimonas sp. The sequence goes on along the minus strand of NZ_JBILJQ010000105.1, from coordinate 202 downwards.
CATCGGGATGGATGGCGCAGAGTCCATAGACGCCGAGAGCCTCGGGTGGAAAATCTCTGAGGTTGGCAGTCACGATGTAAGCGTCCGCCCACCTCACCTACCTTCCTTACCTGATTCTCCCGACCGTCTCCGGTTTCCCCAACGGAGGACCGGTCGATGGCGTGTTCGGAGGCGTGGCGGTGGCGGGCGCATGTGCGCTCGC
>NZ_JBILJQ010000165.1:0-3274 GCF_044377145.1 Aquimonas sp. | reverse complement strand
GCTCTGGCCAGACACCTCTCCCCTGCCCTTCGGGCCGCCCTCTGGTGGGCCTCCGTGCTCCCGCTCCATTTGAGCCCACCCATATCCTTTTGGGTCGCTCTCGTTTGGGCGGATTGCCCGGCGCCCAGGCACAGGTGTGGCTGCTGAAGCTGTCCGAAGAGGCCTGCGATCTGGTCAGCACCTTCGACTTTGATCCCTCCCCACCCCCATCGACGCTAGCGGCTACCTGCCGAGCGCTTTGGTCGGCAGGATTGCGGTTACCTTCTATCAGCGAGGCGCTGGACTTGGGTGTGGGGAATTCCGTCGTCCAGCGCTACATCCGCGCGGCGGATCTGCCAGATCCTCTGCTTTCGCTGGTGGACCGAAGGCAGCTCACCTGGGGCCATCTGCGCGCGCTTGATAGGCTACCGCCCGAGGACAAACGGACTTGGGGCGAGCGCGCGGTTGCTCGGCGCTGGTCGGTTCGCGAGCTGACCTCCGCTTTGTCTGCTGGCCAGATGAATCCTCCGTCCGCCGATCACGCGCACTTTGAGGCTCTGCTGCGCGAGGCTCTGCAGACCGATGACGTGCGCCTGTTGCCGTCGGGCGACGGCACGTATGCGCTCGAATTGACCTGGTCCTGGCTGCCGGCTCTGCAGTCGGTGCTCGAGCGTCTCGGGCAAGCTCCGTTCCGGGAAGATGCCGATGCCCTCCCCCGCCGGCGTCGGACCTTGCGCATCGAACTCGACTCAAATACCGAACTGGATACCCTGGTCGGGCACCTGTTGCAGAACCTCTAAGACCTCGACACGTCCTAGGAGCTTAGTGTGGCGCCGACGTTCGGGGTTCGGCCGAATCGGTGCGTGTTAACCAACGACCGTGTAGGCACCGAGGCAATCACGATCAATGAGACCGGTGACCGGCGGCATATCGTCGCGCTCGTCTGTGGGCGTTTGGGAAGTAGCACCCACGACCACACTGGAACGTGCCAACCGCGGTTTCCGAGCAGCAAGACCAGCAGCGAAAGCGGATACATCCACGCAAGGCTCCGGCTGCAGAAAAGCCGCTGGAACTATCCGGCCTGCGATTCGGACCACCACCGCGATCAGAACGCGGCGATCAACACCGAGCGCGAGGGCCTAGGACTGCTGGCCTCAGTCGTCGACGATACGACCAGCGCCCCGGATGTGGGTTGGACTTGGCTAGCCCAAACTGACGCGCAAGCTGAGACCGCGAACGCGGCCGGCAACAAACCGCCGGTGGGCGGCATTAGCCGCGCGCTAAGATTCGGCGGGTCTGAGACTCCGAACATGTGGTTTGGCTCCGCGACCGATGCCCCCGCTGCTGGCGCCAAAGGTGGGCAGACGTGGGGATCCCAACCGAAGACCCGTTACGAGATTAGGGGGGTCCCGCGTGCAAACCCATGTTCCAGATGATTTTTTTTCCCGAAGTTTGACCGTCAAACTTCAGCCTGGTCGCCCGAGCTGACCTATGGAAATCATGGCTTTCGCTTGGCACCGGGTGATGCAATACAACTAGGCCGCCGACATCTTTGACAGCTTGGTGGATACAGACGGACGACCTCGTTGCGCTGCGCTCAGAGTGCCGCATCACGCACTACCAGAGACGATCACTCCAAAGCGGGGCAACTGGTTCAAAGGGTTTAGGACTTGGACCCGTGTGGTCGAGCGTGGACTGGAACCTGCGATTGCCGCACCCACAACGTCCAATACTGATCCGTGGGCCCAAAAGAAGAGGCCCGCACAAGCGGGCCTCGGTGGTCACTGAACCGTCTGACTACTTCGAATCATCGGCCTCGGCGATCTGCCTAGCGAACTCCAGGACTCGTGCTCGAACTGCCGCTGAGATCTCCTTCGGCAGCACAATATGGAAGGCATCGCCTCGCTCCACCTCACGAATCTTCAGGACCAGCGACTTCTCCGCCTTCGGTCGCTGTAGAAACTCTTTTGCTCTCTTCAGCACGGTCGTGATTGGGGTAGGCGCCTTCGCATCAAGCTTGGAGATGTACTCGGCGAAACCCTTTTTCTCGTAGGCCTTCAGCAACAGCGTGATGTCGCGGTGGCCGAGAGTGATCGCATCCTTGGTCCGCTGCCACATCTCCTTGGGTGCCAAATCGATCAATCGGATGAGTCTGGACACATCGCCTTGGCCCCTTCCCAAACTATCCGCAAGTTCCTTTTGCGTGCCATAGCGCCCTGAGGCCATCATTTTCACGAGCTGCAACGCCAATGAGAACGGCGTCTTGTCTGCACGCTTCGCGTTTTCAGTGTCATGGATGAAGTCGGCCATGCCATCGTCGACTTCACGGATCGCGCAAAGTGCGGTCTTGTGGCCCAGCTGCTGAAGCGCCCTGAAACGACGCTCGCCAGCAATGATCTGATAGAGCGTTGGACCACCACGCACCTCACGGACGTCGATCGGCTGCAGATTGCCTTTGGACATCTCGATAGACGCAACGAAGGACTCCCATTCCTTCCCCGCAAACTCGTCCGGATGACGCTCGTAGCCAGAACGCACATGAAGCTGGTTGATAGGCAGCGCCATGGTGCCGCGGATGGGCAAGGCCTCAATGGACGCCTTGAGCATCGCAGCCGGACCCGCTGACTGCACTTTCGGAGATATGGGACCGCTAGCCGGGACTCCCGTCTCAGGCACGACTCCCGTCGCGGCTAGTCGTTCGTTGTTCGCCAGATGCTTCGCCAGTGCGCGGTCGCGTAGGCTGGTCATGATTGGTCTCCTCGAATCAGAGTGGGTTGTGGCACAGAAGCCGCTCGCACAGTCACGAAAATCTCGTTGTGAACGCCTCGCAAGATGCTTCTGGCCTTTCGGGCTGCGGCCGGAGCAGACGCCAGATCATCATCCAGCTGCTGCTCGAACACCGTCGCCGCACCGCCGGCGGCGCGCTGCAAAGCCTCCAGACGCGGCATTCTGTCAGGCAGTACAAAGCCTGCGATCTGCTGCCTGACGGCGAGCTCGTTGAGTTCTTCGATGTAGGACGCCTGCCGCAGGGTGGGCAGCACCCGGAACCACTTCAGTGGCAGAGGGAAGCTCTTGGCTAGAGTCTCGAGCCACGTGTGCGTTGTCACTGCAAAGCTCTTGAGGCTCTCGACATCTAGGCTGCGCATTGGGCACGGAATCAGCAAACCTTCCGTCGCAAGCAGTGTGGCCAGCGTCGCTAGCGACAGCGTGGGTGCTGTGTCGATTACGACCAGGTCGTACTCTGCTCCATCCAGCGAACGCAAGGCTGTGCGGAGACCGAGCCAAAAACTCGCCT
>NZ_JBILJQ010000164.1:0-3283 GCF_044377145.1 Aquimonas sp. | reverse complement strand
CGTTCGAACAGGCGCAACGGCCGCGCAGAACCGCTACACCGATTTCAGCGGGCTCGATCAGCTGGTGCTGGTGGTGATGGGCGACGCCTTGATGCCGGCGGCGATGCTGGAACTGGCCTACACGCCGGGCGGCTCGCGCTACCTGCGGCGCGAGAGCATCAATGGCGCGGTCACCGTGACCCGCACCTTCGGCAGCGTCGAGGAGCTGCAGCGGCCGGACGGCACGCAACTGACCCGGCGCTACATCGGCGGCGTGCTGATCGAAACGCGGATCGGCACCGCGGCAGCGACCAAGCAGTACCTGTTCCACGATCATCTGGGCTCACTGGACGTGATCGCCAACGAGTCCGGCGCGGTGCTGGAGCGCTTGAGCTTCGACGCCCACGGCCAGCGGCGAGCGCCCACGCAGTGGACATCGACCCTGCCAGCGGTGGTATCCACCGTCACCCCACGCGGCTTCACCGGCCACGAGCACCTGGACGCCTTCGGGCTGATCCACATGAACGGCCGGGTCTACGACCCCGCGCTGGGCCGCTTTATCCAGCCCGACCCGATGCTCGATGCCGGCATCCAGGGCCTGAACCGCTACAGCTACGTGCTGAACAACCCGCTGAGCCTGACCGACCCGAGCGGCTACCTCTCGCTGGGCCAGATCCTGCGCACGGTGGTGGCGGTGGCGATCACGGTGTACACGGGCGGCGCGACTGGGGCTCTGTGGAGCCAAGCGCTGTACGGCCAGGCCTTTGCAGTGGCCGTCGCCGGCGGCTTTGCCGCAGGCGCGGTGCAATCGGGCACCCTGAAGGGCGGACTGCAAGGCGCCTTCTCGGCGGCGATCTTCTTCGGCATCGGCAGCTACTTCGACCAAGCCAACTCGGCCTCATCCTGGGCACGCACCGGCGACAAACTAAACACCATCGGTCGCGTGTCCAAGATCGTGGCGCACGGCGCAGCGGGTGGCATCATGAGCGACTTGCAGGGCGGCAAGTTCGCGCACGGCTTTGCGAGCGCGGGTTTTTCGGAAGCGGCTGGGCCATTGACGGAGGGCATTCAGAGCGACTTCCTGCGTGGCGCGGCGCATGCCCTGATTGGTGGCTCCGCCTCGTCATTGAGTGGCGGGAAGTTTGCGAATGGGGCGGTGACTGGGGCGATGAGTTTCGCATTCAATACGTTGGTGCATGAGCCGAAGTACGGGCCGGCAGATCCCGCAAAGGGCGCAGCAGCAGCAGCGGAGGCCAACGCTGCATTGGAAGAGGCTGGCCTCTTCAAGGTATATGGCGCCGCTGATGATCTCCAATTGGCGAAGGATTGGGCAGGTGTGGTTCATCCTATTAGTGAGAAGCATGGCGTGGAGATTGGGGCGGATATCTTTGCAGTGGAAGGAGGGCTCAGAGTGGGCCTAAGCATAAGTAGCGGCCAGCCCCATATGGTGCGAGGTCTTGGCTCGACCACACTTTCGGGAGGCACCCGGTTCGGAGCAATACATACTCATCCTAGTGCCATTACTTTCTCTGGGTCGGCTGCAGGGTACGACCTGCGGACAGCTGCCGTTTCTTACCCGCAAGGCAGTAACTGGAGCAGCTTCGGGGATCTTCGGAATGCCTACGATATGGGAATAAATGCATATGTGGCTTTGCCGGGTGGGAGGTTGGATTATTGGAGATACTCTGACTATCAGGCAGTTTCCGGGTCGGACTATTTCGTGCCCTTCGGAAGAGCGACGCAGTCTACAACCTACTAGGAGAGATCGAATGGGGCGCGTAAGTTTCCTATTTTTGGCGTTCTTCTCTACAGCGCTGATGGCTGCTGATGAGAATCGCTCTGGGTGCGTAAAGACGGGGTTTGTAGAGGATCCCGTATGCTCAGTGTCTCTGGTGGCGGTATTGTCTCGCCCTTCGGAATACGATGGCGTGTATGTTCGCACTAGGGGGTACTTGTCTTCGGGAGTTCCAGCGGTTCTGTTTGTGTCGAAAGAGGCTCATGATGCTTCGGATGCTGCAAGCTCAATAACTGTCTGGGGAGACCAGCTAAGAGGAATTCAGCTTGGAGGGCTATCAAGAGCTTGGGTTGAGGTCATCGGAAGATTCAGTGCCGAAAGATCGGCAGCGCCTGACCTCTTTGCGCCGGGCGTGTTTCACTCAGGAGCGATATCGGATGCGATCCGAATCTCTAATGTTGAGTCCGCATGGGGTACTGCGCGGATACACGTTGAACCCCCGCCTGGTTATTTGACGACCCCCTCTCAAGACTAGGGTTTCTCTGGCGCCTGCGCTGTGGCTTGATGCTGGTTGTAGTCCCAGCTGTCATCGCTACTTGGTCGTCGTGACTATTGGACGGGTGGAGTTTGCAGCCCGCGGCTTCGCAGCCAGCGCGGTGCAATCGGGCACCCTGAAGGGCGGGCTGCAAGGCGCCTTCTCAGCGGCGATCTTCTTCGGCATCGGCAGCTACTTCGACCAAGCCAACTCGGCCTCATCCTGGGCACGCACCGGCGACAAGCTGAACAGCATTGGCCGCGTGTCAAAGATCGTGGCGCACGGCGCAGCGGGTGGCATCATGAGCGACTTGCAGGGCGGTAAGTTTGCACACGGCTTTGCAAGTGCGGGCTTCTCGGAAGCGGCAGGACCATTGACGGAGGGCATTCAGAGCGACTTCCTGCGTGGCGCGGCGCATGCGTTGATTGGTGGCTCCGCGTCGTCATTGAGTGGCGGGAAGTTTGCGAATGGGGCGGTGACGGGGGCGATGAGTTTTGCATTTGGCTCGATGGCTCGTCGGAAGGATGATGAGGGGCTCGGCTACAACGCCCGCAAGAAAAGTGCGGGTAATGTCGAGTACCGGACTGACATGCCTGAGGAGTTTGCAGAGTTGCTTCGGAAGCACCCTGAGATAAACGCGAAGATGGACTCTGCAATGGAGGCATCGGATCAATGGGGCCCGAACAGAGAGCACGGATTCTATGGGTACACCCCGGATTCGGGTGAAGGCACCGCAGTGTTTGTGGATATGCCGGAGGCGCAATTTCGTTGGCGCTCTTTGTCGTACGGATTCATTCCGTATGTGCCGCCTCCCAGCATCGATGGCTATACGCTCCAAGTTGTCTATCACTCGCATCCTTTCGATGTTTGCTTTGCCAGGTGTTATCCCGGTCAAACTCTAATTGGACCTAGGGAAGCTCTGAACAACGCGACCAACTGAGCCCTGGGCGGTCCCCAGCCGATTTTTTCGGACCTTCAGCCTGCTATCGCTCACCTATTTTGATTCTTCGACTCGCCCAAGGCTCTTTCGAACC
>NZ_JBILJQ010000044.1:0-43928 GCF_044377145.1 Aquimonas sp. | reverse complement strand
TTCAAGCTGCGGATCTGTCTCCACTTCGATGCCTGCCTTGCTCACTGAAACCTCCTCAAACCGCCCCACAATTGTTATCTATAAAAACCGAGAACAACTGTTGGGTAGGAGGTTGACACGTAGGGCGCCACGATCGGCGAGCGCAGCTACTCGGGATTGAGCAAAACCAGCCCCGAGCAACTCAGCCTGTTCGAGGCCCTCGAACTGCGGTCGCCGTAAAGCTGTAGTGGCATTTTTTACAGCCCGGGCGTCGGGAAATCAATCACTTGCGCGATTAAGTGCGGAACTTGGGTCGCCCATGAGCGGTGCTGTTCGGGAACGTTCGCAGATCACCCTTCACGCTGGCCGTCCTTGGCCAGCGCAAGAGCATTGATCCGTTACCAGACGTTGATCGGGCTTCCCTCCACCAGGCCTTCGCACGTCTGCCAACGCGGGACGCTGAAGTATGAATAGGGTGTGGGCGATTCCGCGGTGCAGCCCACCGAGATGGTGGCATCGATCTGGATCTCGCAGGCTCGCATCTCTGGGACCACCCAGCTTCCGTTGACGGGATTGGAGGAGATCACGGTGAAGTAGTCGTCGAACTGGCCCGCGAAAAGCCCTTGCGAGGGCACGCCAACGCCATGCGAGGCCCAGCCATGACTGATCAGACGGCGTGGCGGCACTGTCGGACCGAACGGTGGGATCCGCACGATCGATGCCCCGCCCGCGACCGAGAAGTTCAAGTAGGGAATGAAATCCGCCGAAAACGTGCCCCGCGTCTCGTTGAGGAGCCCGCAGATCGAAGCATGGCGAAGATCCCCTTGCGAAGCTTTCTGCCTGTTCAAAGGCATGCGATCAAGGGCTTCGAGTTCCTGCTGCATCCAGGCGTAGCTGGATTTGTTCGCGGTGGGAGACCGCTTCGCCGATGAAAGCATCGCGTGCAGTTCCTGTTTGCGCACGTCCATGCCGTCTGCGGTCAGTAGGCGCACTTTGCTGCCATCCTGCATGCGGCCGAAATAGACCCCGTCCTCGCGCTCGGACCACCCGCTTGAGCCCGGGACCGTCTCGCTCAGGAGCTTGTGCGCTGCTGGGTCCAGAGCTGGGTAGAGGTCGACACTGGGTTCTGCAGCTACGGCGGCGGCGAGAGAGGCGGAGAGAACGGCTTGAATGAACATGAAGTGGGTTCGTCTTGAGGGTGAGTGGACGATCACTGATGGCTCGCCCCAAGCCCAGCAGGCTGCTGGACCCGAGAACGCCACTACAGTGAATGCTCAACAGATGACACCCGACAGTTGCCCGGTGTCCTACCAATCAAGGGAAGTCGATGGTGATTTCGCCCACGCTTCCGGGGAAAGGGACCCTTTCACCCGCGCCGGCGCTGTGTTGCCCAGAAACGGGATGCTGCATATTGATCGGCCGGCTGCCGGCGGTGATGATTCGCGACCCGCGTGGTAATCCTTGGCCGGTGCGGGCCACCTCAGGCGGGCAGCTGAAGTTTGAAGCGCGAGGCTTGCACATGGCGTGCGTCACCGGCGCGCTGTGCCGAAAATGCTCGATCTTCTTGGTGCCGGATCAGTAGAGCGGAGCTTGCTCCGCTGCTCTCCGGGCTTTACGCAGGAACCGATCCTTCAGCCGAGCTGTCCGTCATCGACGAACAGGACCGTCGCACTCGAAAGGCGTTTGTGCAAAAAGCCTGGAGCCGCTGCTGCAGGCACTTGCACCGTTCCTTGCGCTGGCGTTAACGGACCGGGTACTGGCTGGTCGACGGGCTGTTGGATGCGGGCGTCGATGTTCGGCCGGTGAACACTGCTGCGTTTGAGGTGGGACATGCAGTTGTTTTGAAACCACATGGTCTGACCGCCCAAGTTAGCCGCACAGCGGAGCAGTGAAGGCGCAGAGCGGAGCGCGTTGTCGAATGCCCACGCCGAGAAGATCGAAGCGCAGCTCAACGCCGAAGTGCAGGAACGTCTGGCGTTGGAGGAAGTCGCGGACACGAGCGCGACTCCCGATGGCGTCAAGCTGCCGAATGAGATCAAGCGCCGCGAGGATCGCCCGCTGGTGCTTGCGCACGCGAAGGCGACGATCGACGCGCTCGCTGAGCGCGAGCAGGCCGAGTACCCGGCCGAGCGGGCTGCGGGAGAGGAGCCACGGGTGCTGTCTCCACAGATGGGTGAAGTTCGCACTTGCGCGAATCCGCCCCAACCCGCACCCGGAATGAGTGCGTTTCAGGGATCTCCTGAGCACTACTCATGACGCTCTCGGGTGCATCACCCTTGCGTCAACGCAGGGCGTAGCCGAATTGCTGACGGAATTGCTCTGAGAATTCAGCGTAATCGAAGCGCTGATTCTGAGGGCCTAGATGCTCGATCTTGAGTGCACCCATCAGCGACGCGATTCGGCCCGAAGTCGAAAGATCCATGCCCTGCATGAGGCCAAAAATCAGTCCCGCACGGTAGGCGTCGCCGCAACCTGTAGGGTCCACCACGCGCATGGCGTTGGCGGCAGGAATCTGCATCAGGCCTGTGCCTGAATGGACCTCTGAGCCCTTCGGCCCACGGGTAATGATGTAGGCCTTGACACGCTCGGCGATATCCTTCGAAGAAAAGCCCGTACGCTCCTGCAGCAGGCTCGACTCGTAGTCATTAACGGTGACGTAGGTGGCCTGTTCAATCATGCGGCGCAGTTCCTCGCCGTTGAACAGCGGCATCGCCTGGCCGGGATCGAAAATGAAGGGGATGCCCGCTTCGGCAAACTCGGTCGAGTTCTGCAGCATCGCCTCGTAGCCATCGGGGCCGACGATCCCGAACTCGACGTCAGCCACGTCGCGCACATGATTCTCGTAGGAACGCATCATCGCGCCGGGATGAAAGGCTGTGATCTGGTTGTCGTCGAGATCAGTGGTGATGAACGCCTGTGCGGTGTAGAGATCCTCGATCTCCTTCACGTGTTTCAACGTAATGCCGCACGCATCGAAATGCTCCCGATACGGAGAGAAATCCTGGCCCACTGTCGCCATCGGGATCGGGTCGCCGCCCAGCAGCTTGAGGTTATAGGCGATATTGCCCGCGCAGCCGCCAAACTCCCGGCGCATACGCGGCACAAGGAACGACACGTTCAAGATGTGAACCTTGTCAGGCAGGATGTGATTCTTGAACTGGTCCTGGAACACCATGATGGTGTCGTACGCGAGTGAGCCGCAGATCAATGCCGCCATGAAATTCTCCGACGCTGTGCCGTCCGGCAACACAGCTCGGCTGTGCGATGCCCATGATCCGGCGTGTATCAATGTCGCAGCCGGGGATGGCAGCGACGAGGCCGCGTAGTTTGAAGCATGCGGGCGCATTCGGCACGCTCGGAATCGTCCGAATGCGTGCGCCAGCGGGAACCGCAGCTGTCCGGGCCGTATGAGATTTCTTGCCGCTGCGAGGCCCCCTTGCTACCCTTGCGTGCTTTTCACCGGAAGTCCGTGTCCTCATGTTCAAGAGCCTGCGTGGCCTGTTTTCAAACGATCTGTCGATCGACCTCGGCACCGCCAACACCCTGATCTACGTACGCAATCAGGGTATCGTGCTCAATGAGCCATCTGTCGTGGCGATCCGCCAAGACCGTGGCCCGGGCTCACACAAATCAGTCGCCGCGGTGGGACACGAAGCCAAGCGCATGCTCGGTCGGACGCCAGGCAACATCACCACGATCCGGCCGATGAAGGACGGCGTGATCGCCGACTTCAGCACAACAGAAGAGATGCTCAAGCACTTCATCCGCAAGGTGCACCGCTCGCGGTTCCTGCGGCCGAGCCCGCGCGTGCTGATCTGCGTGCCGTGTGGCTCGACGCAGGTGGAGCGCCGCGCGATCAAGGAATCCGCAGAGGAAGCCGGTGCGCGTGAGGTGTTCTTGATCGAAGAGCCCATGGCGGCCGCGATAGGTGCCGGCATTCCGGTGCACGAGGCACGCGGTGCGATGGTGCTGGACATCGGCGGCGGCACGTCTGAAGTCGCGGTGATCTCGCTCAATGGCATCGTTTACTCGCAGTCGGTGCGCATCGGTGGCGACCGCTTCGATGAAGCGATCATCAGCTACGTGCGCCGCAACCATGGCACGCTGATCGGCGAGACCACCGCCGAGAAGATCAAGATCGAAATCGGCTGTGCGTTTCCTCAGGCCGAAGTTCGCGAGATAGAGGTCTCGGGCCGCAATCTGGCCGAGGGCGTGCCGCGCAACTTCACCATGAACTCCAACGAAGTTCTGGAAGCCCTGCACGAGCCGCTGGCTGGTATCACCAGTGCCGTGCGCGCGGCACTGGAACAAACGCCGCCGGAGCTGTGCGCCGACGTCGCCGAACGCGGAATCGTGCTAACCGGCGGTGGCGCGCTGTTGCGGGATCTGGACAAGCTGATTTCGGACGAGACCGGCCTGCACGTGCACGTGGCCGATGATCCTCTGACCTGTGTTGCCCGTGGCGGCGGCCGTGCACTTGAGTTGATCGACATGCACGGGAACGATTTCTTCGCGCCCGAGTAGTCCGCCATTGCGGCAGGGCAGGCCCGTGGCGCTGGCCGGGAAACGATCATCGATGCGGCGGCGGGGTTTGGACAGTTGATCGGCAATCGAGCGCCCGCGGGGTTGTTCAGCGAAGCAGGTGCAGGTCCGCTGCGCCTGCTGGTCTACCTGCTCGTGGCTGTTGCACTGATGGTGGCTGACCACCGTACTGCGATGGTTGAACGCATCCGCGCTGTCGGAAGCGCACTCGCGCAGCCTCTGTATCTGTTGGCCGGCCTGCCGGCCCAGCTTGCCGTGCAGACTCGCGATGCATTCACCAGCCACAGCGATCTGCTGGACGAGCGGCATGCTTTGTCGCAGCAGTTGCTGGTCGCGCAGGCCCGGCTGGATCGGCTTTACGCGGTGCAGCAGGAGAACCAGCGACTGCGCGATCTTCTTGGCGGTACGCGCGGCCTCCTGCTCAGCGTGCAGCTGGCCAGCGTGTTGAACGTGGATCTTGATCCCTTCCGACACCGGATTCTGATCGACGCCGGCGAGCGACGCGGCGCGCGTCCAGGGCTCGCATTGATCGACTCGCGTGGTGTTGTCGGCCAGATCCTTGATGTTTCACCTTGGAGCTCAACCGCGCTGCTGATCTCGGATCCCAGCCACAGCGTACTGGTGCAGGTCGTACGCACCGGCCTGCGTACCATTGCCTATGGCACGGGGCGTACCGATGAGCTGCTGCTGCCAAACATTCCGCAGAGCGCCGATATCGCGGTCGGCGATGTCCTGGTGACCTCGGGCATCGGTGGGCGCTTCCCGGCCGGGCTGGCCGTCGGCGAAGTCACTTCTATCGCTGCCGACGACACCCGATTGTTCCTGGTTGCCAGCGCCCGACCGGCGGCTCAACTCGATCGCAGCGGCGAGCTGCTGCTGTTGTGGACGACCGAAGCCACCCCGGAAGTTGGCCCACCGCTCGAACTCAGCTCGCCCGCTCAAGCCGGAGGAGTGCGCTGATGCGCTGGCGTAGCACAGCTCTGTTCCCACTGTCCTTGCTGGTTGCTTTGATACTCGGCCTGCTGCCCCTGCCGAGCACGGTGGCAGCCTTCAAACCGTTCTGGCTGGCCTTGGTGCTGTGCTACTGGCTGCTTGAAGACCCTGAGCGCGTCGGTCTCGGCGTGGCCTTCCTGATCGGTTTGGCCGCCGATCTCCTGCATGGCACTTTGCTTGGCGAGCATGCGCTGAGGTTGTGTATGTTGGCCTTCATCGTGTTGCGCTTTAGACCGCGCCTGCGGTTTTTCACGCTCTGGCAGCAGGCGCTGGCCGTTCTGGCGATTCTGCTCAACGACCGGATCGTGGTGCTGATGGTGCGCGGTTTCTCGGGCGAGGGCATGCCGCCCGCCGCGTTTTGGATCGCGCCGCTGACGGGGATGCTGCTGTGGCCGTGGCTCTTTCTGGCACTGGACGGCCTGCGCCTGCGCGCGCGCCAGCGGAGCAGCTGAGCCGATGGCACGCGGGCAGCGTTTGCGTGAACCCGCTTCCGAAGCGCGCCTGTTTCGACGACGAGCATTGCTCGCATTCGTGGTGGCCGGACTCGCCCTGATCCTGCTCGGGCTGCGCTTCGCCTATCTGCAGATCTACCGACACGACGAGTACACCACTCAATCCGAGGCCAACCGCATCCGCTCCCGGCCGATCGTGCCCGCTCGCGGGTTGATCTACGACCGGGCCGGGCGACTGTTGGCCGACAACGTTCCGGCCTATCGCCTGGAGCTGATTCCGGAGCAGGTCGCCGATATCGATGCGAGCCTGGCCGCCTTGGCGGGGGTCATCAACCTCAGCGACGAGGACCTGCTGCGCTTCGCCGATGCGCGCGCGGCGAAGCGACGTTTCCAGCCGGTACCGCTGAAGTTCCCCTTGAGCGAGTCCGAGGTGGCGGCGTTTGCGGTGCGCAGGCACGAGTTCCCCGGGGTTGAGGTCGTGCCCTACCTGTCCCGCCGCTACCCCTACGGCGATCTTCTCGCCCACGTGGTTGGCTACGTCGGGCGGATCGATACCAACGACCAGCAATTGCTGGATGCGGCGCGCTATCGCGGCGCGACCCACGTCGGCAAATCGGGTATCGAGCGCTTTTACGAATCGCGCCTGCACGGCGAGGTCGGCATCGAACGGGTTGAGATCAATGCCGAGGGCCGTACGCTGCGGGTGCTGAACCGCGAACCGGCGGAGTCGGGCGAACACCTGTACATCAGCCTCGATGTTGAACTGCAGCAGGCGATGGTTGCCGCGTTTGCAGGTGCGTCCGGAGCGGCGGTGGCCATAGATCCGCGTTCGGGGGACATTCTCGCCATGGTCAGCCTGCCCAGCTATGACCCGAATCCGTTCGTCAACGGGATTGGCCGCGCTGACTACGCCGACCTGCTGCAGGCGCCGGGGCGCCCGTTGTTCAATCGAGTACTGCTGGGCGGCTACGAGCCGGGCTCGACGCTCAAGCCGTTCATCGGACTCGCCGGTTTGGAGCTGGGCATTCGCCGCCCCACCGACACCGTGTTCTCGAGCGGAGCCTATCGACTGCCAGGCCAGCAGCGCGAGTACCGCGACTGGCGGCGTGGTGGCCACGGCGCGATCAACTTGCGCGAATCGCTGGCGCAGTCGGTCAATACCTACTACTACACGCTGGCGATGGATCTCGGCATCGAACGGCTATCGAGCTACATGGCCCAGTTCGGCTTCGGCGCGCGGACCGGCATCGACCTGATCGGCGAATCGACCGGCATCCTGCCTACGCCGGCCTGGAAGCGCGCCAGCCGCAATCAGCCTTGGTATCCGGGTGAGACCGTCATCGCAGGCATTGGACAAGGCTTCTGGGTGACCACGCCACTGCAGCTCGCCCACGCCACGGCCACGCTCGCTGCGGGCGGCGTGCGGATTCAGCCGCATCTTCTACAGGCGACCCAGCGTGGCTTCGACGCTGAAATCGAGCCGGTCCCGCTGACGGCTCCGCCACTGAGCCTGGTATCCCGCCCTGAAAACCTGCAGGCGGTCATCGAAGGTATGGAGGCGGTGATGCACAGCCCCTCCGGGACCGCTCGCGCGGCCGCGGTCGGTGCGCCGTATCGCATTGCCGGCAAGACCGGAACTGCGCAGCGGGTGGGACGTAGCGGTGATGCCGAAGTCGACCAGTCGCGGCTGGCAGCGAATCAGCGCAATCAGGCCCTGTTTGTCGCGTTTGCGCCGGCCGACGCACCCACGATCGCGCTGGTGGTCGTGGTCGAAGGCGGTGGGTCCGGATCGCGAACCGCGGCGCCAGTGGCGCGCAAGATTCTGGATGCCTGGGTGCTGAGGGAGCCGCAATGAACGCCCACTTCGGCGCCAGCCGCGGCCCACTGGGTTGGCTGCTGCCGCGGCTCGACCTGCCGCTGTTGGCTGCCTTGTTGCTGCTGTCGGCGATCGGGTTGCTGACTTTGCACAGCGCTACCAGCGGCGCGCCGGCCCTGTTCTCGGCGCAGGCAGCGCGGTTCGCCGCGGGCTTCGCGGCACTGTGGGTCATCGCGCTGATTCCGCCGCAGCAGCTTCGGTTGTGGACCCCGTGGCTGTTCGCCGCCAGCCTGGTTCTGCTGCTCTTGGTGCCGGTGTTCGGGACCGGTCGCAGCGGACGGCACTGGCTCAATCTCGGCGTGTTTTTCGTGCAGCCCGGTGAGCTGCTCAAGCTGACCCTGCCGATGATGGTGGCCTGGTTGCTGCACCGCGGGTCGCTGCCACCGGGCTGGGGGACCCTGCTGTTGTGCGGCGGAATCATCGGCCTGCCGGTGGCATTGATTGCCGTTCAGCCTGACCTCGGTACGGCCCTGGTGGTGGGATTTTCGGGCGCGTTCTGCATCTTCATGGCAGGCCTCGCCTGGCGCCGGATCGCGCTACTCGTAGGCATCGCAGCCGTGCTGGCACCGCTGGGCTGGCCGCTGCTGCGGGAGTACCATCGCGAGCGTTTTCTCACCTTTCTGGACCCCGAAGCCGACCCACTTGGGCTCGGTTGGAACATCATCCAGTCGAAGATCGCGGTGGGTTCCGGCGGTGTTTTCGGCAAGGGCTGGGGCGAGGGCACGCAGTCACGGCTCGACTTTCTGCCCGAGCACACGACTGACTTCATCTTCTCGGTGTTTGCCGAAGAGTTCGGCCTGATGGGCGTAGTCGGCGTGCTGGCCCTGTTCCTGTTCATCATCGGCCGCAGCCTGTTCATCGTGGCGCAGTCGCGCGACACCTACGCACGCTTGGTTGGCAGCGCGCTGGCGATGACCTTCTTTCTGTTCGTGTTGCTGAACAGCGGAATGATTTCCGGCGTGCTGCCGGTGATCGGTGTGCCGATGCCTCTGATGAGCTATGGCGGCACCTCAGCGGTGTCGCTGCTGGCCGGCTTCGGCATCATCATGTCGGTCAATGCCCACCGGAGGTTCATGGGCGAATAGAAGGCCCGATCGCGTTGTTTGCGCGCACAACCGCCCATGGGCGCGCACGAATCGCTGAATCAGGCCCTGCGCCTTCAGGCCGCGTGACTTCCGGGACTCAGTCAATCCAGAACGGCGGCCCTAGGCTGCCTGCCACACTCAGGGAGACACCAAATGTTTGTCAGCACAACGGCCCGCCTGACGGGTCTGGCGGGCCTTACCGCAATCGCTCTGATCCTCGCCGGCTGCGGCGAGAAGGCGCAGGAGGCGCCGGCCATGAATCAAACCGCAGCAAGCAGCGCCCCGGCGGCCGATGTCGTCGAAGATCCGTACCTGTGGCTGGAGGATGTGGAAGGCGAGAAAGCGCTGGATTGGGTACGGACGCAGAACGCCGCTTCCAAACAGTCGCTGGAGAGCCTGCCGGGTTTCGGAAAACTCCGCGACGACCTGCGCGCGATCCTCGATTCCGACGCCAAGATCCCCTACGTGATCGAGATGGGCGGGCATCTGTACAACTTCTGGCAGGACGCGCAGAACCCGCGTGGCCTCTGGCGGCGAACCACGCTGGACAGTTACAGCAGCGCAACGCCGGCCTGGGAAGTGATTCTGGACCTCGACGCGCTGAACAAGGCCGAGGGTGAGAACTGGGTCTGGGCAGGCGCTGAGTGCCTGCGTCCGGAGTACACCCGCTGCCTGCTGTCGCTGTCGCGCGGCGGTGCCGATGCCAATGTCACCCGCGAATTCGATATCGCCACGCGGACCTTCATCGGTGACGGCTACTACCGCCCCGAAGCCAAGGGCGGCATGAGCTGGATCGATGCCGACACGGTGTTCGTCTATACCGATTTCGGTGATGGCTCGCTGACTTCTTCCGGCTATCCGCGCATCGCCAAGCGCTGGAAGCGCGGCACCGAATTGTCGGCCGCTGAGGTCGTCTACGAGGGTCAGGCCGGCGACATGTACATCGCCGCCATGCATGACGACACGCCCGGCTATGAGCGCAGCTTCGTCTCCCGCACGCTCGCCTTCTACAACGACGAGCTGTACGTGATCGGCGCGGACGGGGCGCTGAGCAAAATCGACGCACCGAACAGCGCCAACAAATCGGTGCGCAAGGACTGGCTGCTGCTGGAGCTGCGTGAGCCGCTGACCGAAGGCGCTTCGACCTACCCCGCCGGCAGCCTGCTTGCGGCCAAGTTCGATGCCTACATGGCCGGCGAACGTGTCTACACGGTGCTGTTCACCCCTTCGGAGAGCACCTCGCTGGCCAGCTACACCTTCACCGCCAATCACCTGGTGCTGAACGTGCTGGAAGACGTCAAGAACCGGCTCAGCGTGCTGACCCCGGCCGCGCAGGCCGGCGAAGCCTGGGCTTCAACGGCACTGCCGGGTGCGCCGGCGTTCGGCACGGTCACCGTCAGCGCCTTCGACGCCGACACCTCGGACAAAGTCTGGCTGACCTCGACCGACTACCTCACCCCGAGCACCCTGTCGCTGGGTGAGCTGATGGGCGAGAAGCTCAAGCTAAAGGAAATGCCGGCCTTCTTTGATGCCTCCGGCTACGAGATCACCCAGTCGTTCGCGACCAGCGATGACGGCACCCGCGTGCCCTACTTCATGGTGGCGCGCAAAGGCCTGCAGGCCAACGGTACGAATCCGACCCTGCTGTACGGCTACGGCGGCTTCGAGATTTCGCTGACGCCCACCTACTCCGGCGCGGTCGGTCGGGCCTGGCTGCAGGACGGCGGTGTGTACGTGGTGGCCAACATCCGCGGCGGTGGCGAGTACGGCCCGCGCTGGCATCAGGCGGCGCTGAAGGCCAACCGCAACAAGGCCTATGAGGATTTCGCTGCAGTCGCGCGCGATCTGATCGCCAAGAACATCACCGCCCCCGCCCACCTCGGCATGCAGGGCGGCAGCAATGGCGGCCTGCTGATGGGCAACATGACCGTGATGTACCCGGAGCTGTTCGGCGCCGTGGTCTGCCAGGTGCCGCTGCTGGACATGAAGCGCTACCACCTGCTGCTGGCGGGAGCCTCGTGGATGGCCGAGTACGGCAATCCCGAAACCGCCGACTGGGAGTTCCTGCAGAAGTACTCGCCGTATCAGAACCTCAAGGCCGATGCGAAGTATCCGCCGGTGCTGTTCACCACCTCGACCCGCGATGACCGCGTGCATCCGGGTCATGCGCGCAAGATGTTCGCGCGTATGCAGGCGCAGGGCCACGATGTCGACTACTACGAGAACATCGAGGGCGGCCACGGTGGCGCAGCCGACAATGGTCAACGCGCCTACATGCAGGCCATTGCCTACAGCTATCTGCGTCAGCACTTGTTCCCGAAGAGCTGAGCCAGCCGCGTCCTTCGGCCGGCGTAGACTCGCCGGCTGACCTCGCACCCCCCACCCCGGCCGGGATTCCGCGCCGGGGTTTCACATGGATGGAGACCGCACCATGAACCTGATGCACCAACGCCTGCTGCGGCTCGGCGCGCTCGCCGCCGCCATCATCACCTTGGCAGGCTGCCAGCGCGCTGCGGATCCTGTCGATGCCGGCGCTGCTGGCAGCGCGACGCCGGGTGCGAGCCAAGCCGCCGCGCCCGTGGCTGAGCAGCGCCCGCACGAAGTCCGTGCCCCGCACGGTGCGGTCCGCAATGACGAGTACTACTGGCTGCGCGACGACAGCCGCGAACAGCCGGAAATGCTCGCCTACCTCAGCGCCGAGAACGCCTACGCCGACAGCATGCTGGCACCGCTGGCCTCGATGAAGGAATCGCTGTACGCCGAGCTGGTCGGCCGCATCAAGCAGGACGACAGCTCGGTGCCCTATCGCGAAAAGGGCTACTGGTACTACACACGTTTCGAGGAAGGCCGCGAGTATCCGATCCATGCGCGCCGCAAGGGCGACATGCAGGCCGCTGAAGAGATCCTGTTGGACGTCAATGCGTTGGCCGAGGGCAAGGGCTTTTATCAAGTGGCGACCTTTGAGGTCAGCCCCGACGGCAAGCTGCTGGCCTATTTGGAAGACACCAGCGGCCGCCGCCAATACACGCTGCGGATCAGGAATCTTGAAACCGGCGAGCTGCTGCCGGTCGAGATCAATGGCCTCTCCGAGAGCTTTGCGTGGACCGCCGACAGCGCGAGCTTCTACTACGTCGAGAACGACGCCGAGACCCTGCTCACCAAGCGGGTCAAGCGGCACAGCCTTGGAACCGAAGTCGGGGCCGATCGGCTGGTCTACGAGGAGCGCGATTCGACCTTCTACATGGGCGTTGGCACCACCACCTCGGAAAAGTTCATCTGCATCTCGGTATCGAGCACGGTGTCCGATGAGACGCGCTGTACGCCGGCTGCAGCTCCCGGCGATTTCGAGATCCTCGCCCCGCGCGAGCGCGACTTCGAGTACACCGCCGATCACCTCGGCGACCGCTGGGTGATCCGCACCAACTGGGAGGCCACCAACTTCAAACTGATGGAGGCCAGCGAGAACGACATCCGCGCGCGCAGCCAGTGGAAGGACCTGATCGCGCACGATCCCGCGGTCTACATCAGCGACTTCGCCCTGTTCGACGGCTTCATCGCGGTGAGTGAGCGTTCCGGCGGCCTCACGCGCCTGCGCGTGCGCAAGCACGACGGCGCTGAGCAGTACGTGGCTGCCGATGAGTCGGCCTACAGCATGGGTCTGGCGATGAACGCGGAGCCCGGTACCGACTGGCTGCGCTACACCTACACCTCGTTGACCATGCCGGCGACCACCTTTGAACTCAACGTCGTCACCGGCGAACGCAGACTGCTGAAAGAGCAGCCCGTGCTCGGCGGCTTCGACAAGACGAATTACGTGACCGATCGGATCTGGGCAACCGCGCGCGACGGCGTCAAGGTGCCGGTGACGGTTCTGCACCGTGCCGATTTCAAACGCGATGGCAGCGGCGCCCTGCTGCAGTACGGCTACGGCAGCTACGGCGCCAGCATGGACCCGGCCTTCAGCCCGAACGTGATCTCGCTGGTCGACCGCGGCATGGTCTATGCCATCGCCCACATCCGCGGCGGTCAGGAAATGGGTCGAAGCTGGTATGAAGACGGCAAGCTGCTGAAGAAGGTCAACACCTTCACCGACTTCATCGACGTCACCGATTTCCTGGTCGCCGAGAAGTTCGCCGCGGCCGATCGCGTCGCAGCCATGGGTGGCAGCGCCGGTGGTCTGCTGATGGGCGCGGTCTCGAACATGGCGCCCGAAAAGTACCGCGCCATTGTCAGTCAGGTGCCCTTCGTCGACGTGGTCACCACCATGCTCGACGCCAGCATCCCGCTGACCACCAACGAGTACGACGAGTGGGGTAACCCGGAAGACAAGACCTACTACGACTACATGCTGAGCTACTCGCCCTACGACCAGCTCGCCGCCAAAGCCTACCCGGCGATGTTCGTCGGTACCGGCCTGTGGGACAGCCAGGTGCAGTACTGGGAGCCCGCCAAATACGTCGCCCGCCTGCGCGCCAAGAAGACCGATAACAACCTGCTGGTGTTCCGCACGAATATGGAAGCGGGCCACGGCGGCAAGTCCGGCCGCTTCCAGCGCTTCCACGAAGTGGCCGAGTACTACAGCTTCCTGTTGGATCAGCTCGGCGTGAGGTAAGTGCTGTTCCAGCAACCTGTCGGGCTTTGGGGGTCGAGCCGAGTTTCGACTGCGAGAGGACAGTTTTTTTGACGATTCGCAGGCCGAGGGCGCTGGTGGGCCACGGTGAGCTCTCCGATGCGAGCATCCAACTGCGATGGTTCGGTCTGGTGCGCTGAACGCTCCGCGCCGGGTTTGCCGCCGCGCGGAGCTATGGAGTCGGCGTCCGCGCATGCGGCTTGACCGCCGGCGCTCCGGGCATCAGGGCAGGCTTCGTCTCGTGCGAAGCCACCCCTCCGAGCTACGCCTATTGCAGCGCCTGCTGAAACTCCGGGTCGACGAAAAGCTGCTCGATGAGACGCTGCACGGCGGTAGGGTAGTTGTCGAGACCTGCCCGGATTGCAACGGCTCCGATAAAGGACGACTCCCACTCGTGCCTCACCTCGATAACCCGGTCAAAGCGGACCGCGCCCTTGTCTTCGATCCTGAACCGGGCCGTCAGCGTCGCATGGCCGGTTTTGATGCCGGCCATGCTGACGTCGTGCTTCAACAGCTCAACCGACACCTGTCGAGGTGCCTCATCGGAATAGCGACCGGCCGCCTTCAGCTCGGCGATGACGGCATCACGGATGAAGCTGCTGAACGTGCGCTCGGGGCTCGACGACTCCATCGCGGCCCCACGCATGCCCACCGTTCGATCGTTCACGCCCTTGGCTGCACTGGCTGATCCGCCTCGGGCAGGCTCGCCGGCACCCAGCACAACCGAAGCGTTGAGTGAGGTCTGGTACTGCACTGCAGGAACGCTGGCACAGGCGGAAAGCGCGAGTGCTGAAACCACGATGACGCCGCGAACCCAGACGGTCGCGGGGCTCATTCGAACGCGCCCTGCGCATTCAATAGCTTCAGCCCATTCCAGACGATCTGGTCGATCATCTGGTACACGGCTGCGTCCATGGTCATCGGCGTCAGGCCCTCGGGCCCAGCGTGATTGCCGACCGTGGTATGGATCGCATGCTTGACTGCAACTTCGTGCGTGGCGCCGTTTCGCGTGTAAACCAGCGAGGCTTGGTAGCCATCGGAGACCATGCTGCCCACTGCTCCGAGCGTGAGACCCGTACCAAACCCCTTCGCCGCTGCATTGTCGGTCAGAGGCACGTTGTCGATCACCAAGACCAAGCGACCTCCCTGCTCGACTGCAGCCTCAGTCGCGCGCGAGAACAGGCCCGACTCGTTCAACACAGCCAGCGCGCGCGGCCGCATCAACGCAGTGGCACTGGCGTTGGAGCTGCCCTTGGTGCGGAACTCCGCGGCCAGCTGGACTGGCATTGGCGTCTCCGTGCTGCCCACATCCTCCCTGCCGACCGTCGGCAGGGCCGGGTCCACATACACTCGCGTTGTCATGCAAGCCGACAAGCTCGCCGCCAGGCAAAACGCGAAAGCCGCGCGCAATACACCCATATTGATTCGATACACAGTTGACTCCCCCTGAGAAATGGTGATGCCAGGCCCGTAAAGGTCGAGCACGACCCACGAGCGGCGGCGGAACTTTGCCAGCAAAGCGGCCGCGCGAACAGATTGCGGGCAAGCGTTCTGTGCGATCGGCGCGACGCCAAGCTGCATCGATGCGGCGTCGCTACTCCTCGCCAAAGCGCTGCCCTGATTCGTCGTCGCGCCTTGCCAGCCAAGCGGAATCACTCCCAGCTACTGTCCGCCAAGTACGAATCACTACACTAGCGTGGTGACTCAGTCTCACTAACCTGGATACTTCCCACCGCCGCCCGATCCTGCCCTGAATCTCCTGCCGCATAAGGGTTCTGGGAGTGCCCCGCTTCGGACATTCTGTGCGCCTGCATGTTCGTGCTTCGCGGCCCTCGCAGCGGTCTCGCGGCGCTTGGCTTGCACCTTGCGTCGGCCAGTAGCTACGGCTACTGGCCGTCTTCCGGCGCGGCGCCAGACATCACGGTTCCGGCACGATCATCCGCGACCGGTGTGAGATATCCGGGCTAGAACCTCTTCACCACCCAGCCAACCCATGCCCGCGAACACCCCTGCTTTCCGCCTGCGGGACCTGACCGGCCCCCAACTCGGCGCTGCCATCCAGGCGACGCACATCCGTGGCCTGGATGCATTCCGCGCCATTGCCGTGCTGTTGGTCCTGCTCGGTCACGGCATCGAGGCAGACCCCGCCTGGTCTCCCTGGCTCGGGCCTCTGGCAAGCCTGGGCGTCAAGCTCTTCTTCGTGCTGTCCGGCTTGCTCATCACTCGCCTGCTGCTCGACGAGATAGACCGCAGTGAACGAATCGATCTGATGCGCTTCTACAGGCGTCGCTTCGGCCGGCTGATGCCCGCGTTCTATCTCTATCTGGTGGTAGCGATCGGCATCCTGCTGGTGCGCGGCAAACCGGTGCCCTGGGACGCGGTCGCTTCCGCCGTGTTGTACGTGGTGAACTACTTCCAGGCATTCAACGGCGCGCCCAATCACATCGTGTCGCACTGCTGGTCGCTGGCAGTCGAGGAGCAGTTCTATGTGATCTGGCCTCTGCTGCTGGCATGGGTGATGCGGCGGCGCTGGCAGCCCGAGCGCGTGCTGGTGATCGCCATCGTCACGATCTGGCTCTGGCGGCTGGGTCTGGTGCTGTTTACCGACACCAGCGAGGCCTACCTGTACCGCGCCCTGGACACCCGCGCAGACGAACTCTTGATGGGCTGCCTTCTGGCCGTGCTCACGCGCCAGCCGGCTTGGCAGGCGCGTCTGGCGAGCTGTTTGCGAGCGCCTGGCCTGGTGCCCGCCCTGATAGTGATGCTGTACGTGAGCACCACATTCACCGGCGACGATCGCCTGCTGCGCTTCGGCATCGCTTTCATGTTCGACACGGTTTTCATCGGCGTGTTAGTGCTGGCAGTGAGCGCACTGGCCACCCACGGCGAAGGCTGGATCGCCCGCCTGCTCAACCACGCCACCCTGGTTCGGGTAGGCCAGGTGTCGTACTTCATGTATCTGTTCCATGGCCTGATCATGCACACCTCCGTGCGCCTGATCGAGCGTTTCACCGGGAGCTTCGCGCTGGGCTTGCTGGGGGCCATCGCCCTCGTCTACTTCGCAGCTCGCGTCTCCTTCGTGAGCTTCGAATCCCCCATGCGCCGCTGGGTCACGGGTTCTTCGCGCTGATCAAGGCGCGGGCATCCGGCCAAACTCGTACGCGTGCGGACTCTGCATGCATCCCTTGCCGCCCGCCGCAACCCTGCACATCAGCGTTGCGCGGAGCGTGCCGCGACGAGACTGATGCTGCGCGTGCGCGTTGTCGGAACAGTGCATTCCTCTTGCGCCGGACTTCTGTGTGAGGGAGTCCTTCGATCAGTCGCGGCCGGCGTATCGCCCGAATCGGCCTGCGACCGAGCGACGAGAAAGCGACGTGCCATGCGTGCTCGATGCGCCTCAAGCTCGGCGGGGTTCGGGTACATGCAGGCAGGTGATCAGAACGCGTGAT
Source organism: Aquimonas sp. (assembly GCF_044377145.1). Taxonomy (NCBI): domain Bacteria; kingdom Pseudomonadati; phylum Pseudomonadota; class Gammaproteobacteria; order Lysobacterales; family Lysobacteraceae; genus Aquimonas; species Aquimonas sp. The sequence goes on along the minus strand of NZ_JBILJQ010000044.1, from coordinate 26,922 downwards.
CAAACGCCACGCTGCCCTCCACGGCGACCTGGTAGGCGGACACGCGGCGCTCGAAGAAATTGGTCAGTTCCTGCACATCCTGCAGATCCATGAATGGAAACGGATTCCGGCTGACGTAGCGTGGCGGCAGGCCCAGTCTGGTCAGGCGCTGGTCGGCCACGTACTGCAGGTACTCGCGCATGTCGCGGATCGACAGCCCGGCCACGCCGCCGGCCAGGACGTCCTCGGCGAAGGCGAGCTCGCAGCCGATGGCCTCGTCGAGCATTTCGCTGATCTGCGCGTTGAGTTCGGCATCGAACAGCTGCGGCTCCTCTTCGCGCGCGACCCGGATCACTTCGAACGCAAAGGCCATATGGCCGGATTCGTCGCGGAACACCCAGTTGGTGCCGGCGGCCAGCCCGGGCAGCAGGCCGCGTGAGCGCAGGTAGTAGACGTAGGCAAACGCGGCGAAAAAGAACAGGCCCTCGATGCAGCTGGCGAAGCAGATCAGGTTGAGCAGGAACTGTCGCCGCTGCGTGGTCGAGTTCACCTGCTGCAGCTGTTGGATCGAGTCCATCCACTTGAAGCAGAACTCGGCCTTGTGGCGGATCGATGGGATGTTCTCGACCGCCGCGAACGCCATCGCGCGCGCGGCTGGATCGGGCAGGTAGGTGTCGAGCAGAGTCAGGTAGAACTGCACGTGCAGCGCTTCCTCGTAGAGCTGACGCGACAGATACATGCGCGCTTCCGGCGCGTTGATGTGCTGGTAGAGGTTCAGCACCAGGTTGTTGGCGACGATCGAATCGCCGGTGGCGAAGAAGGCCACCAGGCGTTCGACCAGATGGCGTTCAGCCAGGCTGAGCTTGTGCTTGAGATCGTTCACGTCCAGCGCGAAATCGACTTCTTCCACCGTCCAGGTGTTGCGGATGGCATCGCGGTACATGTCGTAGAACTGCGGGTAGCGCATCGGCCGCAGGGTCAGGTCGAAGCCCGGGTCGAGCAGTCGTGATGGGGTGGTCATGGGGGTGTCCGATAGGGCTTGAGCGGGGCGGGCGAGGGCTCCACGCCAGCGCTGCCGGCGTGGAGCCAATGAATCAAAGCGACAACTACTGACAGGCCTCGCAGCTCTCGGGGTTCTCCAGTGAGCACACCACCGCTGCGGTGGCTGCCACCGTGGTCTGGGCGATCCGCGTCGCCGGCCTCGAGCGCAGGTAGTAGGTCGTCTTCAGCCCGGCCTTCCATGCGTACATGTACATCGACGACAGCTGGCCGATGTTCGGGTTCTCGATGAACAGGTTCAGCGACTGGCTCTGGTCGATGAACGCGCCGCGCGCAGCCGCGAGATCGATCAGCGCTTTCTGCGGCAGTTCCCAGGCGGTGCGGTAGATCTGTCGCAGCGCTTCGGGAATCTCGGCGATCGCCTGGATCGAGCCTTCCGCGCGCTTGATGTGGTCGCGCATCTCGGGCGTCCACAGGCCCAGCCGCTTGAGCTCCTCGGCGAGGTGCCGGTTCACCACCAGGAAATCGCCGGACAATGTTTCGCGCTTGAACAGATTGCTGATCTGCGGCTCGATGCACTCGCAGCAGCCGGCGATCGAGGCGATGGTCGCCGTGGGCGCGATCGCGATCAGCAGCGAGTTGCGCAGGCCGTGTTCGCGGATGCGCTCGCGCAGCGCCTGCCAGCGCGCCGGGTCGCTGGGCGTGATGCCCCAGGCCTCGAACTGCAGTTCGCCAGCAGCGGCGCGGGTTTCGGCGAAACTCGGATGCGCGCCCTGGCTGATCGCGAGCTCGACCGAGGCACACAGCGCCTGGTAGTAGATCTCCTCGGCGATGCGGGTCGACAGCGCCTTCGCCGGCTCGGAATCGAATGGCAGGCGCAGCTGGAAGAACACGTCCTGCAGGCCCATCACGCCCAGCCCTACTGGTCGCCAGCGCAGGTTGCCGCGGCGTGCCGAATCGATCGGGTAGAAGTTCAGGTCGATCACCCGATCGAGTTGGCGCACCGCCAGCTGCACGCTGTCGGCAAGCTTGTCGAAGTCGAAACCGTCGGCGCCTACATGCCGCGCCAGATTGATCGAGCCGAGATTGCAGACCGCCGTTTCGTCGGTCGAGCTGACCTCGATGATTTCGGTGCACAGGTTGGACAGATGCACGGTGCGGCCGGCCAGCGCGGTCTGGTTGCAGGCGCGGTTGCTGGCGTCCTTGAAGGTCATCCAGCCGTTGCCGGTCTGGGCGAGGGTGCGCATCATCCGCGCGTACAGCTCCCGCGCACCCAGCCGGCGCTTGGCCAGGCCCGCGGCTTCGGCGGCCGCGTAGGCGCGCTCGAACTCCGGCCCCCACAGGTCGGTCAGCTGCGGAACATCCTTGGGATCGAATAGCGACCACTCGGCGTCAGCATCGACGCGGCGCATGAACAGGTCGGGGATCCAGTTGGCGAGGTTCAGATTGTGGGTGCGGCGGGCCTCGTCACCTGTGTTGTCGCGCAGCTCCAGAAACTCCTCGACATCGGCATGCCAGGGCTCCAGGTACACGCAGGCCGCGCCCTTGCGCTTGCCGCCCTGGTTGACTGCGGCGACCGAGGCATCCAGCGTTTTCAGCCAGGGCACGATGCCGTTCGACAGCCCGTTGGTGCTGCGGATCAGCGAGCCGCGCGAGCGCACCCGCGTGTACGACAGGCCGATCCCGCCGGAGAACTTGGACAGTTGGGCGACATCGGCATAGCGCTGGTAGATCGACTCCAGCGAGTCCTGCGGCGAATCGAGCAGAAAGCAGCTGGACAGCTGCTCGTGGCAGGTGCCGGCGTTGAACAGGGTCGGCGAACTCGGCAGGTATTCCAGCCGCGCCAGCCGTTGGTACAGCGCCAGCGCCTCGCCGATCTCACCGCCGCTCAGCGCGCAGGCGATGCGCATGAAGAACTGCTGCGGAGTTTCGATCACGGTGCGCTGCTGCGGATGACGGAGCAGGTAGCGGTCGTACAGGGTGCGCAGGCCGAAGTAGTCGAACTCGCGATCGAGGCTGCGCTCGATGCTGTCGTTCAATTTGCGCGCATGCGCCTGCACAAAGCTGAGCAGACGCGGATTGATCAGGCCGAGTGCGTGGCCCTGCGCTACCGACTGCGAGAACGCATGGATCTCGTGGCCACCGACCTCTTTCTCGATCACCGCCGACAGCAGTCGCGCGGCCAGGCGGCCGTACTCGGGCTCCTCGCCGGTCAGTAGGGCGGCGGTGCGAATCGACAGCTCGTCGAGTTCGCGTGTGCTGGCGCCGTCGAACAGGCCTGAGATGGTGCGGGTGGCGACCCGCATCGGGTCGACCGAGTGCAGGCCTTTGGCGCAGCGGCCGACCGCGCGCACGATCTTGTTGAGGTCGACCGGCTCGCGGTGGCCGTTGCGCTTGGTGACCTGCATGCCAGCAGGCGAGTGCGGTGACGTGAGCTGCAGGTCGGGTGGCGCGGCGTGGGCTGCAGCGCTGGTGCCGACGCTGCGGCCGGGGGAAACAATCGCGTTCATGAGTCGCTCCGTGGAAAGCACGGGTCGCGGTCCGTCCCTCGCAGGACCGCGCAGCGAAAGCGCGCCGACACAGCCTCATGCGGCCGCGAGCAAGCGGACGGAATCAGCTGCGGCGACGCCCCCTCGGGCGACGGACTGAGCGGGAGGAACGGCAGAACGCGCGGCGCAGGCGCAAGCCCGCGGCGACGTCCGGCTGCTTCCCCGCGGAAGCCCTGATGCCGGTACCGTGCGGGTGTGCTGCGCACGGCTGTCGGCAGGTCTTCGGGCTTATGGACAGGGCGCGGATGCGTGGATCCGAACCGCCTACTGGCCGTCGCTTCCCGGAGCTGCTGCTCCAGTGCATGTGACGGCGGTCGTTTCCATTTACCGCTGCGGGGCAGCGCCGGAATCACACCGGCTTCCCTATTAAGCCGACCCGTGTTTCCGGGGTGCGGCACCGACCGCCACAAGATATGGGGGTCGGTGGCTCAGGTCAACACAAGATGTAGCGTCCAGTCGCGGCCGCAGCGGAGTGCGACGCGCGCATCAGCGCCACCGTTCGGTAACCGCAGGGCGAGCTCTCCGCCGGCTTGCGAGCTCGCTGATCAGCTCGCCAGCGCCGTTGCCGTGACCGCGGGTGGCGTCGATTGCGGAGCCAGACGGCCGATCAACAGCATCAGCCCCAGCGAGGCGAACAGGGTGATGAACATCAGATGCAGGTAGTGCAGCGGCGACCACAGGAAGGTGAAGCAGGCATACAGGGCAGCGCCGAACACGAGGCCGATCTTGGCCGCGCGGGCATCGGGCCGACGGAAGAACACCGCGGCCAGGAAAACTGCCAGCACCGGCATCGAGTACAGCCCGTTCAACTGCTGCAGGGTGGCGATGATGCTCTTCGAGTTCTGGTACAGCGGCACCAGGGCGACCGACACCACGGTCGCGATCACCGCCACGCTCTGACCCACGCGCCGGACATTGGCCTGCGGATTGATGTAGCGCACGTGCACGTCCAGGGTGTACAAGGCCGCCGCCGAGTTCAGGCAGGAGTTGAAGCTGGACAATACCGCGCCGGCGATGACTGCTGCGAACGCACCCGACAGCCACGGCGGAAGCACGTCGCCGACCAGTCTTCCGTAGGCGACATCATCGACATCGCCATACAGCTTGAACGCGATCAGGCCCGGCAAGACCACGATCAAGGGAATGATCATCTTGAACGCCGCGGCCGCGTAGATGCCCTTCTGCGCCTCGCGCACCGACTTCGCCGCCATCGCCCGCTGCACGATCACCATATTGGTGCCCCAGTAGAACAAATGGGCGAAGAACATGCCGGTCAGCAGGGTGGTCCAGGGAATGTCGGAATCGCTGCTGCCGATCAGGGTCAGGCGCTCGGCCGGCAGGCCGGACAAGTCCCAGTTGATCGCCGCCATCGCGAACGCGGTGACCGTCAAGCCCATCACCAGCAGGCCGATGCCGTTGAACGTGTCGGAGATGGCGATCGCGCGCAGGCCGCCAAAAGCAGCGTAGGCGAGCCCGGCTGCAGCGAACGCGGCAGCGATCGCGAGCACCGAAAAGTCGAGATCGAACATCGACTTCATGAACACCGAGCCGGTGTAGAGCACCACCGGCAGCAGGATGAACTGATAGCCGAACAGGAACAGCACGCCAACACCTGCGCGGATGCCGGAATCGTTGAAGCGGTGCTGCAGCAGCTCGGTGGTGGTGGTGCAGTTGTACTTGTAGTACAGCGGTATCAGCAGCCGGGCGAGCACGATCAGGCCGGCGGCGGCGCCGAACTCCCACCAGGCGACCAGGGCCATCTGCGCGCCATTCATGCCGACGATCTGCTCCGCCGACAGATTGGTCAGCAGCAGCGAACCGGTGACGACCGGCCAAGTCAGGCCGCCGCCGGCCAGAAAGTACTCGCGCGAGGCATCCCCCACGTGGGTGGCCTTGCGGCAGCGCCACCAGGTCAATACCGCGACCAGGACGGTCAGCCCGATGAATACACCCCACTGCAGTGTGCTGCCGCTCATGCCGATCTCCATGGCCACCGCCGCGGCCTGCGGGCGTACGCTAACCGTTCGCTCCGTTGCAGCCCTCATACACCTGCGTTGAATACGTATTCAGTCTCGTCCGGCAAGGGCGAGCCGGTGCGCTGTGATGAGCCACTGCGCGACAGGATCGAACGTGCCCGAAGCGCAGCTTGTTTGGCGCACTTCGCCGACAGCGTCAGTGGCATCGGGCTATGGTGCATTTGAGGTGCACGCGTGCGCGCCTTGGCTCAGCGCATGAGAGCCCGTCTGTCCGTGCTGTTCCCGTTGGCGAGGATGAACGCCCGCGTTCGTGGCGCTTGACGCCACTTATGCTCAAACCTAGCATTACCCTCCTTATGCTCAGGCCGAGCATAAGTGCATGCGGCGTCGATCAGGCGCCGAACCCGACGATGCCAAACCCGGAGTGCTCATGAGCCTGTCCAACCTTGTCGCCCTGCCGGCCGCGGATGCCGCGCTGGTTGCCCGCCATGCGGCGCTGCGCGAGCGCACTCGCGCCGTCATCAGCGAGACCGAATGGGCGCTGCACCTGCCCTATATAGACGCCATCAACCGCCTGAAGAAAGAGAAGCGCGCGGTGATTCTGGCGCACAACTACCAGACTCCCGAGATTTTCCACGGCGTCGCCGATATCGTCGGCGACTCGCTGGCGCTTGCGCAGCAGGCGCTGAATGTCGATGCCGACATCATCCTGATGGCCGGCGTGCACTTTATGGCCGAGACCGCCAAGATCATGAATCCGTCCAAGACGGTGCTGATCCCCGACACTGCCGCCGGCTGCTCGCTCGCCGAAGGCATCACCGCCGCCGATATCCGCCTGCTGCGCCAGCGCTACCCGGGCGTGCCGGTGGTGACCTATGTCAACACCACGGCCGAGGTGAAGGCCGAGAGCGATGTCTGCTGCACCTCGGCCAATGCCGTGCATGTGGTCGAGTCGCTGGGTGTCGATCGCGTGCTGTTTCTGCCGGACCAGTACCTGGGCCAATACGTGGCCTCGAAGACCCAGGTCGAGGTGATCCTGTGGCAGGGCAGCTGCGAAGTGCATGAGCGCTTCACCGGCGCCGAGCTGCGCGACTACCGCAAGGCGCAGGGCGATGTGCACATCCTGGCCCACCCGGAATGCCCGCAGGATGTTCTGGCCGAGGCCGATTTCGTCGGCTCGACCGCCGCGATGATCCACCACCTCGACGCCAAGCGGCCGAAGCGCGTGGTGATGGTCACCGAGTGCTCGATGAGCGACAACGTGGCGGTGAACTTCCCGGACATCGAGTTCACCCGCCCCTGCAACCTGTGCCCGCACATGAAGCGGATCACCTTGCCGAAGATCCTGCAGGCCCTGCAGACCGGCCAGCACGAGGTGCAGGTCGAGGCTGAAGTCGCGCGTCGCGCACGGCTGGCGGTGCAGCGCATGCTCGATATCGGCCGGCGCGAGGCCGCGTAAGCCGCATGCGCGCCGAGGTCATCATCGTTGGATCCGGAGTCGCCGCGCTGAGCGCGGCACTGGCCGCGGCGCCGCGGCGGGTACTGGTGCTGACGCCGGAGCGACTGGGCCTGGATGGTGCCAGCCACTGGGCGCAGGGCGGCATCGCGGCGGCGATAGGCGAGGGCGACTCGCCAGCCCAGCACGCCGAGGACACCCTCGCCGCCGGCGCGGGCTATGGCGATCCCGCGCGCGTGGCCGAATTGACCCGTGCCGGCCCTGAACTGATCGGATGGTTGCAGCAGCTCGGCGCGCGCTTCGATCTTGACGTGCACGGCCGCATCAGCCTCGGCCGCGAGGCCGCACACGGCCGCGCCCGCATCGTCCATGCGCGCGGCGATGCGACCGGCGCCGAGGTGATGCGCGCGCTGGCGCAGGCGGTGCGGGCGGCAGCCCATATCGAAGTGCGCGAAGGCTGGCGCGCCTGTGGTCTGCTGCAGTCCGATAGCTCGGTGCGCGGCGTGCTTGCAGCGGACCGCGAAGGGCGTCGATTTGCGTTGCCTGCACCTGCAGTGATCCTGGCCACCGGCGGCATCGGTCAATTGTTCCGCTACACCACCAACCCGCTGCACGCCGACGGCAGCGGCCTGGCGATGGCGATCACGGTAGGCGCGGTGCTGCGCGATCTCGAGTTCGTGCAGTTCCATCCCACCGCGCTCGCGGTGCGCGGGCTTGATCCCGCGCCGCTGCCGCTGTTGACCGAAGCCCTGCGCGGTGTGGGCGCGATCCTGATCGACAGCAACGGGCGCCGCTTCATGGCATCGACCGCGGGTGCTGAGCTCGCAGCGCGCGATGTGGTCTCGCGCGCGGTGTATCGACAGCTGCGTTTGGGCCCGGTCTATCTGGACAGCCGCGCCGCGGTGGGTGCGGATTTCCCGCAGCGGTTTCCGGCGGTGTTCGCGCTGGCGCAGGCGCATGGCCTCGACCCGCGCAGCGAGCCCTTGCCGGTGGCGCCGGCCGTGCACTACCACATGGGTGGGATCGCTGTGGATGCGGCCGGACGCAGCAGTGTCGATGGATTGTTCGCGGTGGGCGAAGTCGCCTGCAGCGGCGTGCACGGCGCCAACCGCTTGGCCAGCAACTCGCTGCTGGAGGGGATGGCCTACGGGCGTGCAGTGGGAGGCTATCTGGCCCAGATTCCGCGCCCGATCATGCCGGCTCGCTTGCACGTGCCTGTACACCAGGCCGCTGCGCCGCAGGATGCCGCGGCTGCCTTGCGCCTGCGCCACTTGCTGTGGGATCACGCGGGCATCGAGCGCACCGCTGCGGGCCTGCAGATCGGGATGCAGCGCGCGCAAACAATCGCCGAGCAGGCCACACAAGGTACCCAGCTTGCCGCGCGAGCGGCCGTGACGATGGCGATTCTTGCCGCTGCCCTTGCGCGTCCGAACAGCTTGGGCGCGCACTGCCGCAGCGATGCCGATGAAGCCGCCGCGGCCGACGCCTTGCAGCGGGCCGGCTGCAGCGGCTGAGCCTGACGGCCCGGCGCCTATACTGCCGGCGAACACAGGGCAGGCAGGGGCGTCGATGAGCGAGAGCGAGGACGGGCCGCAGGCCGGGCAGGAAGACAGCGGTGACCATGCCCTGCGGCGCGAGCTGTATTTCTTCACCCTGTACCGCGCGCTCGAGGGCGCGCTGCTGGTGTTCGTGGTGTTCAGCCCGGTCGCCGCCAACATGGTGCACTTGGAGTTCCCGCTGCTGGCCCAGGCTGCGGCGATCTGTCATCTGGTCGCGGGCCTGGTGCTGGTGGTCGCGGCGGGTCAGCTGCGCCTGCGTCTGCCGACCCAGGCTGCCCTGGGGCTGAGCCTCGATATCGCGATCGCTCTGTTGTTCTTCCATGTCACTGACGGCATCGACACCGCCATCGGCCTGATGATGCTGGTCAATATCGGTGCCGGCGCTCTGCTGCTGTCGCTGCGCTCCGGCCTCGCCCTGGCCGCGGTGATGGCAGCGGGCGGCATGGGCGAGTTCCTGCTCACCCAGCTCGGCCAGCCGGATTCCTCGCGCGATCTGGTCGAAGCGGTGATGCTGGCCATCAGCTATCTGGCGGTGGCAGTGCTGTGCCATCAGCTCGGTCGGCAGATGCGCGAGACCAGCCAGCTCGCGGCCCAGCGCGGGTTGGATCTCGCCAATCTCGCCCAGTTGAACGAGCTGATCATCCGCCGCATGCGTACGGGTGTTCTGGTGGTGGATGCGTCCAACCAGCTGCAGCTGAGCAATGAAGCGGCTTGGAATCTGCTCGGCCAGCCTTCGCCGACCGAGCAGTATCTGGGCACGCTTTCGCCGACCTTGTCGCGGCGTCTGGCCGACTGGCAGCGCGGCCGCCCCAGCGCCAGCGAGGCGCTGCAGCTCGGCGTCGAGGGCATCGAAGTGATTCCGCGTTTCGCCAAGCTCTCCGCCAGCGATGGTCTGGTGCTGATCTTTCTCGACGACGCCACCCTTGTGTCGCGGCGAGCCGAGGAGCTGACCCTGTCGACCTTGGGCCGGCTGTCGGCCAGCATCGCGCACGAGGTGCGCAACCCGCTGGCGGCGATCAGCTATTCGGCGCAGCTGCTGGAGGAATCGCCCGACCTTCCCGCCACTGATCGACGGCTGGTTGAAATCATCCTGTCGCACTGCCAGCGCATGAACGGGATCATCGAGAACGTGCTGAACCTGTCGCGACGCGAACGCTCGCGCCCCGAGCAGGTCGATCTCTCGGTGTGGGTGCAGGGTTTCGTCGACGACTATCTCGCCAGCCATGTGCTGGAGAGGGATCAGTTGATCGCGGCGCCGCCGAATCGCCGGCTGTACGCGGTGGTCGATCCCGCCCAACTGCATCAGGCGGTGACCGTGCTGGTCACCAACGCCCTGAACTACGGCCGCACGCCCGGCCAGCCGGCACGCGTGACAGTCAGCGCGCGCCAGCCGCTCGACTACGGCCCGCCGGTGGTCGAGGTGACGGACCGCGGCCCGGGCATTCCGGCCAAGGTGGCGGCCAACATCTTCGAGCCGTTCTTCACCACGCACGAGCACGGCACAGGCCTCGGCCTGTACATCGCGCGCCAGCTGTGCGAAGCCAACCAGGCGGCGCTGGAGTACATTTCGGTGCCGGCCGGCGGCGCCTGCTTCCGCATTACCCTGGCGAAGTCGCGCAGTTTCGGCACGCCCGGCACGGAGACTTGAGCCGAGCGGTGTCGTATTCTGCGGCGACCCTCACGTTTTCCGGCCGCGTATTCGCGCGCCACATGGATTTACAGACTGCCCTATGTCGACCACGCGCTGTGCCCTTATCGTCGATGACGAGCGCGACATCCGCGAGCTGCTGGTGCTTACTCTTGGCCGCATGGGCCTGCGGGTCGAGACCGCAGCCGACCTGGCCTCGGCCCGTGAGCAGCTGACCCGCCAGCGCTACGACCTCTGCTTCACCGACATGCGTCTGCCCGACGGCAGCGGCCAGAGCCTGATCGAGCTGATCGCGCAGAAGTACCCGGAAACGCCGGTGGCGATGATCACTGCCTACGGCAATGTGGATGCCGCGGTGAATGCGCTCAAGGCCGGCGCCTTCGATTTCGTCTCCAAGCCGGTCGACCTGCATGTGCTGCGGCGGCTGGTGCAGAGCGCGCTGCAGCTCGGCGAGCAGCGCCGTGCGCAGCTGCAGCTGTCCGCCAACAAGCTGCAGGGCGAATCGCCGGCGATGCAGCTGCTGCGCGGCACCATCGGCAAGGTCGCGCGCAGCCAGGCCCCGGTCTACATCAGCGGCGAGTCCGGCGTCGGCAAGGAGCTGGTCGCCCGTTTGATTCACGAGCAGGGCCCGCGCGCCGAAGGCACCTTCGTGCCGGTCAACTGCGGTGCGATTCCGTCCGAGCTGATGGAAAGCGAGTTCTTCGGTCACAAGAAGGGCAGCTTTACCGGCGCCCACGGCGACAAGGAAGGCCTGTTCCAGGCCGCTCACGGCGGCACCCTGTTTCTGGACGAAGTCGCCGAGCTGCCGATCCATATGCAGGTCAAGCTGCTGCGCGTGATCCAGGAGAAGTCGGTGCGCCCGGTCGGCGCCAATGTCGAGCAACTGGTCGACGTGCGCATTCTTTCAGCCACCCACAAGAACCTGGCCCAGCTGGTTGCCGAAGGCCGCTTCCGCCACGATCTTTACTACCGCATCAATGTGATCGAGCTGCGGGTGCCGCCGCTGCGCGAGCGCAGTGGTGACATCCTGCCGCTGTCGGAGAGCATCCTGCGGCGGCTGGCACAGGAGAACGGCGATCCGCCGTATCGCCTGAGCGAAGATGCCTCGCTGGCGTTGAAGTCGTATCCGTTCCCGGGCAACGTGCGCGAGCTGGAGAACATTCTTGAGCGCGCCGTCGCCCTGTGCGACAGCGGCAGCATCGGCGCCGACGATCTCCACCTGCCGCGGGCGCTGGCGATGTACGCGCCCGAGCCGGGCTCAGCGCCAGCAGCACCCGCGGCAGCCGCTGCGCCTGCCGCGCCGGTTGTCGCCGAGGCACCGGCGGGTCGTTCACCGACTGAACCGCTGACTGACTTCATCGAACAGGTCGAGCGCGAGGCGATTGTGAAAGCGCTCGAAGAATGCCGCTACAACAAGACCAAGGCTGCCGCCAAACTTGGGATCACCTTCCGAGCGCTGCGCTACAAGCTGAAGAAGCTTGGGATCGACTGAACCCCCTGGCGCCGACGACCCGGCGCTGCCTCGCGCCGACAGGGAATCCGCCGCCGATGCGACGCTGCCTTACGCCGACCTGGACCCCACGGCGGTGCTCGACGCGGTCGAGTCGGTCGGCTTTGCCTGCAGCGGCCATGTGTTCGCGCTGAACAGTTTCGAGAACCGGGTGTTCCGGATCGGCCTGGAAGACGCGCCGCCCGTGGTCGGCAAGTTCTATCGGCCCGGCCGTTGGGCCGATGCCGCGATTGTCGAGGAGCTCGAGTTCACCCGTGAGCTCGAGCAGGCCGAGATTCCGGTGGTGGCGCCGCTGGTGGTGGACGGCGAGTGCCTGTTTCGCCACGCCGGTTTCCGCTTCGCCCTGTTCCCACTGCGCGGCGGGCTGGCGCCCGAACTTGATCAAGCCGATACGCTGGAGCAGCTGGGCCGGGCGCTCGGCCGCCTGCATCAGGTCGGCGCCCAGCGCGCCTTCAAACATCGCGGGCGGATTGATCTGCTCAGCCATGGCGAAGCGCCGCTGGCGACGCTGATGGACGGCGGCTGGCTGCCGCCCGAGCTGGAAGAGTCGTTCGAGCAGACCGCCGACGCGCTGCTGGATGCGATCGAGGACTGCTTCGATGCGTCCGCGCCGCTGGCCGAACTGCGCCTGCACGGCGACTGTCACCCCGGCAACCTGCTGTGGCGCGAGGGGCAGATCCAGTTCGTCGACTTCGACGACTGTCTGACCGGCCCGGCCATGCAGGATCTGTGGATGCTGCTGTCCGGCAGTCGCGAGGACATGCGTCGCCAGCTCGGCCATCTGCTGGAGGGCTATTCGCAGTTCTACGCCCTTGACCCGCGCGAGCTGGTGCTGATCGAGGCGCTGCGCAGCCTGCGCCTGCTGCACTACAACGCCTGGCTGGCGCGGCGCTGGCGCGACCCGGCGTTTCCGGCGGCGTTTCCCTGGTTCGGCGAGCGCTCGCACTTCGACCGTCTGCTCGGCCAGCTGCGTGACCAGCTCGATCTGCTAGAAGGGCCGGCGCTGCGGCTGTAGCGGTCGATGACCTCTGCCGCCGCGCGCCCGAGCCGCGGCGGATCACCGGCACCCGCCTACGGTGCGTCCGCCGCTGCTGCTTCCGCGGATTCAGCGGCGCTGGGCATCTTCGTCGCTTGAGTCCGAGGCTTCCGATCGGCGAGAGTGCGGGTCTTCGCCGCTCCTGGAATCACGCCGATGTTGACCGCCTTCCGCCTCGTTGCGCTCGCCGCAGCGATGATTCTCGCGTCGCCTGTCCGGGCAGAGGACGAAGCACCGCCGGCGCCGCCGACCAGCGCCGAAGTGCTGGCTCACAGCCCGCCCGAACACTGGCGCGCTGTCGACCCCGAGCGCACCGTCTACCTTGAACTCGACTCCGGCCGTATCGTCATCGAGCTGGCGCCGGAGTTCGCGCCGGCGCATGCCGCCCAGCTGCTGTCCCTGGTCGGGCAGGGCTATTTCGATGGCCTGGCCGTGCTGCGTTCGCAGGACAACTACGTCGCCCAGTGGGGCGATCCACTGGCCGACGACGCCGAACAGGCCAAGCCGCGCGGTGAGGCCGCGGGCCGACTCAAGGCCGAGTTCGATCAGGCGATGGATGCCGTCGGCAGGTTCACGCCGGTGCCGGATGGCGATGTCTATGCGCCCGAGGCCGGCTTTGTGCGCGGCTTTCCGGCGGCGCGCGATCCCGCCAGCGGCCGCGTCTGGCTGGCGCACTGCTACGGCATGCTCGGCGCTGGCCGCGACAACGAAGCCGACAGCGGCAGCGCGGCCCAGCTGTACGTGGTGACCGGCCACTCGCCGCGCCATCTCGATCGCAATGTCACCCTGTTTGGCCGCGTGCTGGAGGGCGTCGAGCTGCTCAGCAGTCTGCCGCGCGGCAAGGCCGCGCTCGGTTTCTACACCCCCGAGCAGACCCGGCCGCTGATCCGGCGGATGGTGCAGGCCAGCGCGCTGCCGGCCGCGGAGCGGGTCGAATACGAGGTGATGCACACCGAATCGGCCAGCTTCGAGCGCTGGATCGAATCCCGCCGCTCGCGCCGTGAAGCCTGGTTCGCCCACCCCGCAGGTCGCATCGAAGTCTGCAATGTCGGTGTGCCGACCCGGCGCGTCGATTGAGCCCCAACAATCAAGCTGCCGCAGGCCTTAGAACACTTTGGTCATATGCCAGGTGAAATCGCTGGCAGAGTTGACAGAAACCCTATACGTTCGATTTGTCGCGTCATATGACGCGATGCACCAAGCCGCACACCAATGTCGCACCTTCCCGAGCGCACAGCGCTCACACCGAGAGATCACGACCATGAAATCGATTAACACCGGCAAGCTCTGTATTGCCATGGCTTACGTAGGCGGTTGCGGCTTTACCAGCGCCAATTGGTACACCCTCGACAGCAGCAACCAGCAGCGTCCCTTGCGATCTCCCGGAACGACATCATGACCCTGACCCAACTTCGCACCGTACTTGCCATCGTCGACTCCGGCCTCAACGTGACGCTCGCAGCCGAGCGCATCCACGCCACCCAGTCCGGCTTGTCCAAGCAGCTCCGCCAGCTCGAATCCGGGCTCGGCTTCAGACTCTTCAAGCGCCGCGGCAAAAGCCTTGAAGCATTGACACCCGAAGGTCAGGAAGTCGTGCAGCGCGCCCGCCGCATGATCGCCGAAGCCGAACAGATCCGTGCCCTCGCGCAGTCGCTCAAGCGCGACAACGGCGGTGTCCTTTCCATCACGTCTTCCCCGACCCTGGCCCGCAGCATCCTGCCCGCCGCGCTCGCCGTTCTGCAGAACGAGCAGCCGCAGCTGGTGGTTCGCATGCGTCATGCCAGCCGCGAGGATGCGCTCGCCCAGCTGTCCACCGGTGATACCGATATCGCCCTGGTCAGCACCTCCACCGATGTCCCGCCCGGCCCGCTTGCGGTGCCCGTGTTGCGCTGGCAGCGGGTGGCGGTGGTGCCGCGCAACCATCCGCTGGCCGAGCTGCGCCGGGTCAGTCTTTCGCAGCTCGCGCGCCATCCGCTGATCAGCTATGACAGCACCCTGGATGAGCGTTCCAGCCTGCGCCGTGCCTTTGCCAGCGCCGGCTTCAGCCTGCGCGTTGGCTGCACCGCGCAGGACAGCGAGCTGATCAAAAGCTATGTGCGCCGCGGCATGGGCGTCGGAATCCTGGCCGAGCTCTCGCTCGACGAGAACGACACCGACCTGATCGCGTTGCCGCTTGGCCATCTGCTGCCGGTCTGCACCACCTGGGCGATGCCGCGCACCGACCGTGCGCTGTCACAGCCGGTCGAGCGCCTGCTCGCTGTGCTGGCACCGCACGGTGACCGCGTGGCCGTGCGTCGCTGGCTGGCTGGCGACCGCCGAAGCGGGCCGGGCCCGATCGAGCCCGAGAGCGTGCCGGTTTGGCAGCTCCAGCGTCCCACCCCGGTCAGCACATCGCGACCGGTGCTGGCGGCGGTCTGTGCCTGAAGCGCCGGGATTCGGGATTCGCTAGAAGCAAACAGCCGGCGGGTTCGGCCTCGTCGCTCCTGCGGTTTCTCGACTGAACCTCGGTCCCCGCTGAACTTCCAAAGCGTTCTTGCGGCTCTGCTCTCAAGCCCCTCTCCCCTTGCGGGAGAGGGGTTGGGGAGAGGGGGCGAGGGCTCGCCGAGAGTTCTCCTGTTCCGAATCCTCAGGCGTCGGCCGGCGGCACATACCCCGCCACCGCATCCGCCCCGCCGCCAAACAGAAACTTCTCCATCTGTTCGGCCAGGTAGGCGCGGTGCTTCGGGTCCATCGGTGACAGCCGGTTTTCGTTGATCAGCAGGGTCTGGTGGGCCAGCCACTCGGCCCAGGCGGGCTTGCCGATCTCGTTGAACACGCGCTTGCCGAGTTCGCCCGGCCACGGAGCGAAGTCGAGGCCGTCGGTTTCGGTCTGGTGCTTGCTGCAGAACACGGTACGGGGCATGGGTCTTCTCGATTGTTGACGGATCAGTCGGGCAGGCTTGAAAGCAGCCGGCGCACCGGCGCTGGTAGGCCCAGCGGTTCAAGTTCGCTGGCGCTGAACCAGGCTTGGCCGGTTTCGCCCACCGCGGTTGCGGCGACGGCCTTGCGCCAGCGCAGCGGCTGGACGTCCAGATGGTAGTGGCTGAAGGTGTGGCGGAACGGTGCGAGCGCTTCGGCCTGGCAGTCGAGCTTGGCCGGCAAGCCCGCCAGTGCTGTCTCCAGCGAGGTTTCGGCGGGCGCTTCCGGCAGGCTCCACAGCTCGGCCCAGACACCCGTCGGTGGCCGGCGCTGCAGCAGCACGCGGCCCGCGGCGTCCTGCAGTACCAGCATGCGGGTGGCGCGCACCGGTGTTTCGGTGCGCGGACGCGCGACGGGAATCACGGCGGTCAGCCCCTGCGCGTACGCAGTGCAACCGGACTGCAGCGGGCACAGCAGACAGCGCGGCTTGCTTCGCGCGCAGACCGTGGCACCCAAGTCCATCTGGGCCTGGGTGTAATCGGCCAGATCGTGGTGCGGCAGATGCGATTCCGCCAGTTGCCAGAGCTGCTTCTCGACCGCCGGCAGGCCCGGCCATTCGGCGATGCCGTGATAGCGCGCCAGTACCCGGCGGACATTGCCGTCGAGGATCGCAAAGCGCAGGCCATGGGCCTGGGCGAGGATCGCGCCGGCGGTCGAGCGACCGATCCCGGGCAGATCCAGCAGGCCCTCCAGCGTGGCGGGAAGTTCGCCGGCATGACATTCAACACAGCGCTGCGCGGCCCGATGCAGATTGCGCGCTCGGCTGTAATAGCCCAGCCCGGACCACAGCCCCAGCACCTGATCGAGTGGCGCGGCAGCCAGCGCCGGCAGGTCGGGCAGGGCGTCGACAAAGCGCTGGAAATAGCCGACCACGGTGCTGACCTGGGTCTGCTGCAGCATCACTTCCGACAGCCAGACGCGATACGGAGTGCGTGGGTGCTGCCAGGGCAAATCATGCCGGCCGTGCTGGCGATGCCAGTGCAGCAGGCGCTGGGCGAAGCTTGCTTCAGCCTTCATCGGTTGCAGTGTTGGCGCCGGTGTCCTCACCGAGCTCGATACGCAGACCTTCGACGCGCAGGCCGTCGCGCTCCAGCAGGGGCAGGCTGGCGCTACCACGGGCCGGTGGCAGCAGGCGTTGGCCAGGCTGGCTGAACCAGGTCAGCAGTTCGGCGAAATCGGCGTCGAGGCTGCTCTGCAGGCTGCCGCGGCTGAAGCGCAGCTGCAACGGCCCGATGCCACCGGGGGTGCCGCGGAAGTCGAGGCCCAGCTCGTAGTCGAGCTGAGCCTCGCCGGCGGTGGAAGGCAGTGCCGGCAGGAACTCCGGCCAGTGCTGGCCGCGCCCACTCAGCATCAGGGTCAAACGATGTGGCCAGGCCAGTTCGAGCTGGCCGTTGAGTCGCAGCAGATCGTCACCGTTGGCGTCGATCCAGCGCAGTGCCAGCGGCGCCAGCTCCAGCGGCATGCCGGTTGAATGCAGGCGGCCGCCGGCTTCGAGCTGCAGCGGGATTCGGGTTTCACCCCCATGCACCTGCAGGGCCAGGCTGAGCTGGAAGTCCTCATCCGGCAGCAGTCGCGACAGCCGCAGTTCGATGTCGCGCAGGGCCCAGGCATCGCGCTCGCGGCCGACCATGCTGCCTTCGCTGATCAGCAATTCCGCCTCAAGCCGTGGCAGCCGAGCAGGTGCCGCCGGCCCGACCGGCGTCGGCCTGCCACCTAGCCAACTGGCCAAGGCATCGCGATCCAGTCGCGGTTTGTACAGGCGCAGCGCGGTGATTTCGATCTCGCCGCCCCACAGGGTTCGCCAGGGCAGGGCCAGCTCAACGCGCTCCGTGCTGAGCAGCGGTTGCGCGCCAGACTCGGTGCGCGCCTGCAAACCGCGCAGCACGATGTTGAGATCTGGCCATAGCGAGATGTCAGCCGCCGAGGCCAGCTCCAGATCCAGCCCGGTGGTGGCCTCGGCCTGCGCCAGCAGGTTCGCCGAAAGCCGCTCCGGCTGCATGAAGTGGCGCAACAGTGCCAGTCCCAGAATCAGCCCGACGATGATCGCGCCGGCGACCATCGGCCAGCGCCGATGTCGGGCCGGAGCCTTGTCCTTCACGCGCCGAGCGATTCCGGCAGCAGCGCATCGACGAAGGCGGCCGGCTCGAACTCGCGCAGGTCTTCCGCCTTTTCGCCCAAGCCGACGAAGCGGATCGGCAGGCCGAACTCGCGCGCCAACGCAAACACCACGCCGCCCTTGGCCGAGCCGTCGAGTTTGGTCACCACCAGGCCGGTGACACCTGCGCTGGCGCGGAACTGACGCACCTGGTTGACCGCGTTCTGGCCGGTGGTGCCGTCGATCACCATCAGCACCTCGTGCGGGGCGTTCGGGTCGAGTTTGGAAAGCACGCGGCGGATCTTGCTCAGTTCGTCCATCAGCCCGCTTTGCGTATGCAGGCGGCCGGCGGTATCGGCGATCAGCAGGTCGACGCCACGCGACTGCGCGGCAGCTAGCGCGTCGTAAATGACCGAAGCCGAATCCGCACCGCTGCCCTGGGCGATCACGCCGACCTGGTTGCGTTCGCCCCAGGCCTTGAGCTGCTCGACCGCGGCGGCGCGGAACGTATCGCCGGCGGCCAGCAACACCTGCCGGCCTTGCGCTTTGAAGCGGTAGGCCAGCTTGCCGATGCTGGTGGTCTTGCCGACGCCATTGATGCCGACGGTCAGGATCACAAAGGGTTTGGCGCCGTCGATCAACAGCGGCTTGGCGACCGGCTGCAGCAGCGCGCGCAGCTCGCCGCGCAGCGCGTCCATCAAGGCGCGCGCATCGCTGAACTCGCGGCGCTGCATGCGCTGACGCAGGCCCGACACCAGCGACTCGGTCGCGCTGACGCCGACATCGGCGGTCAGCAGGCTGGTTTCGATTTCTTCGAGCAGGTTTTCATCGAGCTTGGGATTGCGCGCGAACAGCGAGGCGAAGCTGCGCGCCAAGCCGCTGCCGGAAAGGCGCTCGCGCCAGCTCAGCTTGGTGGGCGTAGCCGCCGGTGCCTGCGGTGCAGGTTCGAGATGGGCAGCAGGCGCGGGCGGTTGCGCGCTCATCGATGCCGCTGGCGTGTGTTCCGCGTTGGCCGCCAGCGGCTGACGGGTCTGGGCAGCGATCACGGATAGCGCGTGCTCCAGCGGCGCCACGGCCTGCGCTTCCGCAGTTCTTTCAGCCGCGACAACAGGGGTGTGCTCGTCGAGTGCGGGCGCCGCATGGGCCGCGATCTGCGCGTCAAGTGCAGAGACGGGCGCTTTGGCGACCGACTCGGCCACGGCGGGTGCGACCGCGTCCGGCGCGACGACTGCGTGCTCAGCTGCAGCCGACTCGACCTGCGCCTCATCCGCCGCCTGCTTGGCGGGTTCCGCAGGCTTTTTCTTCCAGAATCTGAACATGGTTGGGCGCGAAGCCGAAGGGTCGGCAATGGTATCAGCAGCCTTGCTGGAGCCTGCGCCGCGCTTGAGCCTGCAACGAACCGCGGCGCAAGCCACGGTTCAAAGCTGCGGTAGCCTTTGTCCCCATGTCCAAGCCCAAATCCACTGCGGCGCGCCCGGCTGAGGGCCAGATCCGCATCATTGGCGGCCGCTTGCGTGGCAGCCGCCTGCCCGTGCCCGACCTGCCCGGCCTGCGGCCCAGCAGCGATCGGATGCGCGAGACGCTGTTCAACTGGCTGATGCATGAGGTCGCGGGCAGGCACTGCCTGGATCTGTTCGCCGGCAGCGGCGCGCTCGGCTTCGAGGCGGCCTCGCGCGGGGCGGAGCGGGTGTTGCTGGTCGAGCGCGAACCGCGTGTGGCGCGCAGCCTCGCCGAGAGCGCGCAGCGGCTGCAGGCCGCCGTCGATGTGCATAACGGCGATGCAATGAGCTGGCTGCAAGGCGCGCCGGCTCAGCTCTTCGATCTCGCCTTTGTCGACCCGCCGTTCGCCGCTGGCCTGACCGAACGCGTGCTGGAACTGCTGCCGGCGCATCTGGCCGCGCGCGCCTGGGTGTACATGGAAGCCGCGCCCGGCCCGCCGCCCGTCGTACCGCTTAGCTGGCGCCTGCATCGCGAGTTGATCACCCGGCATGCCTGCGGCCGTCTGTTCCGGGCCGATGCCGACGCGGACGCATGAGCTCGCCACCCCGGCCGTGTCGCCGGCAGCCCCTGCTACACTCCGGCTTCCCTCGCGACCCCGACGACCCATGAGTTCCAGCCGGCAGCGCACTGCGGTCTATCCCGGTACCTTTGACCCGATCACCAACGGTCACATCGATCTGGTGGCGCGGGCCGCGCCGCTGTTCGAACGGATCGTTGTCGGCGTGGCGGAGAGCCCCAACAAAGGGCCCGGATTTCCGCTGGAGGAACGCATCGAGCTGGCTCGGCTGACGCTTGCCGATATCCCCAATGTCGAGGTCACCGGCTTCGACAGCCTGCTGGCGAATTTCGTGCGCAGTGTCGGCGGCGGCGTGCTGCTGCGCGGTCTGCGCGCGGTGTCGGACTTCGAGTACGAGTTCCAGATGGCCAGCATGAACCGGCATCTGATCCCGGAAGTTGAAACCCTGTTTCTGACTCCGGCCGAGCAATACAGCTTCATCTCCTCATCGCTGGTGCGCGAAATCGCGCGGCTGGGCGGTGATGTTTCAGGTTTCGTCCACCCTGCGGTGGATGCGGCGCTCAAACGGCGCTGGAAACGCGGCTGAACAATCGGCGTCCGCACGCCTTGGCGTGCACCGATGCAGAAACCCAACAACCATTCCTAACTGGGAGCCCTTGCATGAAGACCTCAACCCCTATTGCCCCGCTGGCGCTGTCCGTGATGCTGGCGCTTGGCCTTGCCGCCTGCGGCAAGAGCGAGCAGGCCGCGGCGCCTGCTGAAGCGCCCAAGGTCGAGCTGGTCGTTCCGGCCGATCCCACCGATGAGCGCGCGTGGAAGCTGTACCTGACCGAAGTGGTCAAGGCCAACCTGCCGGAGAAGCTGAACTCGCAGCCGCTGATGTACTACATCCCGGCGGCGACCGTTGAAGACTTCCAGACCAAATTCGACAGCCAGCTCGACAACGTCGCCGGCGTGGTCAGCCGCGGCGTGCTGCCGGGCAACCTGGTGGCCTTCGGTTCGCCGGAGTCGGCCAAGACGGCTGACCTGATCATTGAAGCTTTCAAGGAAGCCTCGCCGGGTTCGTTCAACCAGGTGCGGGTGCTGTTCGTCGGCAAGGTCGAGGACCAGGAGCGCGTGGCGGCAGCGCTGCAGCCCTCCGGCGCCGAGTTCGTGTTCTTCGAGATGAAGTGAGGCACGCAGGCCTCCGCGGCAGCTGTCGCGGAGGCCTGAATCCCCCATGGCGCTGATCATCAACGAGCTGTGCGTCAACTGCGACGTGTGCGCCCCGGCGTGCCCGAACGGCGCCATCAGCCAGGGCGAAACGATCTATGAGATCGCCCCGCAGAAATGCACCGAGTGCGTCGGCCATTTCGACGAACCGCAGTGCATCGAAGTCTGTCCGGTCGAGTGCATCGAACTCGATCCGGCCCATCCGGAGTCGCGCGAGCAGCTCCTGATCAAATACACCTTGTTGACCGGAGTGGCCCAATGCGCCTGAGAATCCTGCACCTTGTCGCGGGCCTCGGCCTGTCGCTGGCCGCCTTCAGCGCGGCAGCGGTCAACCCGCGCCATCCGGCCATCGCCAGTGCCAACGCGCAGGCCACCGATGCCGGCATGGAAGTGCTGGCTGCCGGCGGCAATGCGTTCGATGCCGCGGTCGCAGTCAGCGCTACGCTGGGCCTGGTCGAGCCCGAAAGCTCGGGCATCGGCGGCGGTGGCTTTTTCCTGCTGTATGTCGCCGCCGAAGACCGCTACGTGTTCGTCGATGCGCGCGAGCGTGCGCCGCTGGCGGCGACGCGGGACATGTTTCTGGATGAGAACGGTGCGCCGGTGCGCCGCCGCAGTATCGATGGCCCCTTGGCCGCGGCTATTCCCGGCCTGCCGGCGGGCTTGGTGCATCTGGCGACCAAGTACGGCCGCCTGCCGCTGCAGAAGTCGCTGGCGCCGGCGATCCGCTTGGCCCGCGAGGGCTGGACCTTCGGTCGCAAGAACGCGCTGATGCTCGGCTTCCGAAAGGATGTGCTGGCGGCTGACCCCGCCGCCGCCGCGCTGTTTCTGCGCGATGGCCAGGTGCCTGCCGCCGGCGCGCGCATGACCAACCCCGACTACGCCGCGGTACTGGAACAACTGGCCGCCGAGGGTCACGACGGTTTCTACCGCAGCGCGCTCAGCCAGCGTCTGGTCGACGGCGTACGTGCGGCTGGCGGCATCTGGGCGATCGAGGATTTCCAGCAGTACGCGGTGGTCGAGCGCTCGCCGCTCACGGTGTCGATCGGCGAGCACAGCATCATTACCGCGCCGCCGCCGTCCTCGGGCGGTATCGCGATTGCGCAGGTGTTGAACGTTCTCGGTGGCTACGATCTGGCGCCGCTGTCGCGGGTTGATCGCATCCATCTGACGGTCGAAGCCATGCGCCGCGCCTACCGTGATCGTGCCCAGCACCTGGGCGATCCCGATCAGGTCGAAGTGCCGGTCGAGCTGCTGATGAGCCCGCAGTACGCGGCCGGCCTGCGCGCCGGCATCCACCCGCAGCAGGCGACCCCGAGCGCGCTGCTGCCCGGCGTCGGCATGAGCGCGCGGCCCGATACCACCCACTACTCGCTGCTCGACACCGAGGGCAATCTGGTCGCGGTGACGCAGACCGTCAACCTGCCCTACGGCAATGCGATGGTGGTGCCCGGCACCGGCTTTCTGCTCAACAACGAGATGGACGATTTCTCGGTCAAGGCCGGCTCGCCGAATGCGTTCGGTCTGGTCGGTGACGACGCCAATGCCATCGCCCCGGGCAAGCGTCCGCTGTCTTCGATGAGCCCGAGCATCCTGGTCAGCCCCGAGCGCACTGCGATTCTTGGCACGCCCGGCGGCAGCCGCATCATCAGCATGGTCATCCTCGGCCTGCTGAACCTGATCGATGGCGGCGGCGCCCAGGCCACGGCCGATCTGCCGCGCTTCCATCACCAGTACCTCCCGGACACGCTGTCGGTCGAAGCCGAAGCCCTGTCGCCGGCCGAGTCCGCAGCGCTGACCGCGCGCGGGCACAGCATCGCGGCGGCGGAACGGCCCTGGGGCAATATGCAGGTGGTGGTGTGGAACCGCGCCACCGGCGCCGTTGAAGCCGGCACCGACTCGCGCTGGGAAGGCGTCGGCAAGGCCTCCGACGGCGGCGGCGACGAATCCATCTTCCGTTGAGGTCTGCGCCATGACGATCAAACTGTGGTCCCTGCTGGGCAATTCGCAGAAGCTCGACGGCGGCGCCATGTTCGGCAATGTGCCGCGGGCGATGTGGTCGAAGTGGGTTGCGGTGGACGCCGACAACCGCATCGATCTGGCCTGCCGCGCGCTGTTGGCCGAAGGCGTCAACGGCAAGCGGGTGCTGTTCGAAACCGGCATCGGCGCGTTTTTCGAGCCCAAACTGAAGGCGCGGTTCGGCGTGGTGGAAGATCGCCACGTGCTGCTCGATTCGCTGGCCGAAGCCGGCTTCAGCGATGCCGATGTCGACGTGGTCGTGCTCAGCCATCTGCACTTCGATCACGCCGGTGGCCTGCTTGCGCCGTGGGCGGACGGCCAGCCGCCGCGGCTGCTGTTTCCGAATGCGCGCTTCGTGGTCAGCCACGCCTGTTTCGAGCGCGCCCAGCACCCGCACGCGCGCGACCGCGCCAGCTTCATCGCCGAACTGCCGGGCCTGCTCGAAGCCAGCGGGCGGCTGGAGCTGGTCGACGACAACTACTGCGCCACGCTGGGTGAAGCGGTGCGCTTCCACTACAGCGATGGCCATACGCCGGGGCTGATGCTGTCGGAGATCGTTGGCCCGAACGGGCAGGGTGGCGTGGTGTTCTGCGCCGACCTCATTCCCGGCGCGCCTTGGGTGCACCTGCCGGTGACCATGGGCTACGACCGCTATCCGGAAATGCTGATCGACGAGAAGCGCGCCTTCCTCACCGACATGCGTGCGCGCGGCGTGCGGCTGTACTTTACCCATGACACCGGCTGCGCGATGGCGGCGGTGGCGATGGACGAGGCCGGACGCTTCAGCGCTTCCGATCCGCAGGCCGCGCTGACGAACTTCGCCCTCGCTGCTTGAAGCCGCGCGTGGCTGCGCTATCTTCGCGCCAACCCCAGCTCACCCTCATCCGCGGCCCGGCCGCACCGTCAAGGAGACGATCATGCGCAAGACTCTGTTCGCCGCACTCATCAGCCTGCTGCCGCTCGCTGCCTTCGCCGGCAGCTATGGTCTTGAGCCGATGCCCGAGGGCGATGCCGCGCCGATCGCCCAGGCCATCGCCAGCTTCGATGCCCACACCGACGGCCGCCACAAGTTCAGCGGCCGCATCGTCGAGATCTGCCAGAACAAGGGCTGCTGGATGGTACTGGAAGACAGCGGCATCAGCGCGCGGGTGATGATGCACGATCACAAGTTCGATGTGCCCAAGGACGCCACCGGCCAGGCCGTGGTGTGGGGCCAGCTGGAGCGCAAGGAACTCAGCGAATCGCACCGCCAGCACCTTGCCGATGAATCGAAGGGCGAGGTTGCCGAAGTCGAGTACCGGATCGACGCCTTCGCCGTCGAAATCGCGAACTGAAGGTGATCCCCGGGCTGCGGCAGCGCGCCGCCGAAGGCGCGCCGAAAGGTCTGTTCGCGGGCGCCCTGTTTGGCCTCGCCTGCATCACCGTGGCGATCGGCCTGCAGTTCTGGAACGAAGGCCGCGCCCAGCGCCGCGCCACCGTGCTGGAGGCGGCCGCGCAGATGTCGGTGCCAGTCGCTCAGGCGAAGGGCAGCGCGGCCTTGGTCCACGCCAGCGGCCGCGCGACGGCCGCGTCTCCGGTACAGGACCCCGTGTTCGAAGTCAGCGCGCAGGCGCTGGGCCTGCGTCGTACGGTCGAGATGTACCAGTGGGTCGAGCGGCGCGAGAAGCGCAGCGAAAAGCGCGCTGACGGCAGCACCCGCGAGTACGAGGTGTTCCGCTACGAGCAGGCCTGGAGCGACGACTACCAGAACAGCAACGACTTCAACCAGCCCGACGGCCATCGCAATCCGCCGGCGCCGATGTTCAGCAATGAACAGTTCAAGGTCGCCGAGGTGCGCGTCGATGCGCGGCCTCTGGATCCGCTGATCGCCGCCGATATCGACGGCTGGGATGCGCTGCCGGTCACGCCGGACCAGCTGCCGCCGAATCTGTCTGCGAGCTTCAGCGCGGCCGACGGCTGGTTGTTCAGCGGCGAATCCATCCGGAGCCCGGCGCTGGGTGATGTGCGGGTCCGCTTCGAGCAGATCCCCGAAGGCCCGGTCAGCCTGCTCGCGGCGCTTGAATCCGAGCAGCTGCGCCCGGCAACGGTGGCATCGGACTCGGCCTTCTTCCTGATCGCGCGCGGCGAGCAGGGCGCACCGGCCCTGATCGAAGACGCGCGCAGCGCCAACAGCGCGCTGGCCTGGGTACTGCGGGTCGGTGGTTTCGGTCTGCTCTGGCTGGGCTTTGGTCTGTGCATGCGGCCGCTGGTGCGGCTGGCCGAGTGGGTGCCTCTACTCGGCCGTCTGGTCGGCGGCCTGGCGGCCGTGGTGTCGTTCTGTCTGGCGGCCGTATTCAGCCTGCTGGCGATCTCGACCGGTTGGCTGTGGCATCGACCGCTGTGGCTTGTGGGCTTGTTGCTGCTGATCGGCGCGGTGGTGTTCCTGCTGCCGCGTCGCCGCGCTGGCGCAACCGCAAATCGGTTGCGCGCGCAGATGCCGCCACCGCCACCGCCTGCCTGAAGGCTTGCGCTACCCGGCGCGCCGCCACCCGCGCCGGGAATCCATCGGTATACGCATTGCACGCGGCTTCGTGGGGACCACGGAGATGCGTATGCGCACACTCGGTATCGGCGCCAAGGCGGCTCTTCTGATCGGCCTCTTGACCGTGGCAGGCTTCACTGTCACCGGCATCGCGATCTACCGGGTGGCCGCCGAGGTGGCGCGACGCACGGCGCTCGAGAACCTGCACCTGACCGCCCGCGCCGAAGCCGAACGCATCGCCGGCCAGTTCAACCAGGCGCCGCTGATGACCCGAGCTGTCGCGGCGGTGCTCGATGCGGAATCACGGGGCGGCCGCGCCGATCGCGCACGCGCCAACGAAACCCTCAAAGCCGCGCTCAGCCCGCACCCTCAGTTCATCGGCATCGCCACCCTGTGGGAACCCGATGCCTATGACGGCCGCGATGCGGAGTTCGCCGACGTCGACGCCATGCACGATGCCAGCGGGCGTTACATCCCGTACTGGTACCACACGCCGCGCGGTATCGAGGGCGCCCGCTCCGAGGGCTACGAAGACCCGGTCAACGGTGCCTACTATGTCGTGCCAAGAGCCGCACGCGCCGAGGTGATGCTGGAGCCCTACGTGTATCCGGTCGACGGTGTCGATGTGCTGATGACCACCTTCGTCACTCCGGTTCTGCGCGATGGTGCCTTTGTCGGCCAGGTCTCGGTCGACTTCCGCTTGAGCGAGCTGCAGGCGCAGCTTGGCGGCGCCCGGGTCGGTGCGGGCGGCGGTCTGCGCCTGGTGTCACCCGAAGGCAATCTGCTGGCCGACCGCAATGATGAGCTGCTGGGCAAACCCTTCGCGGCCGAGTTTGCCAAGGATCTGCTCGCGAGCATTCGCGAAGACAGGCCGTTCGAGATCGGCGGCGACGGGGACGCGGAAGCCGTGCAGGTCTACTACCCGATTCGGGTCGGCGCGTTCGCCGGCCGCTACGCGCTTGGCGCCGAGCTGCCTGCGGATGAACTTCTGGCGGGTGCACGTCGGATCGGCTGGACCGTGTTCACGATCGCTTTGCTCCTATCGGTGCTGGTTGTCATCGCTACGGTTCTGCTGCTGCGGCGGATGGTCGGCCAGCCGCTGGCCGAAGCCGTGCATACCGTGGGTCAACTCGCTGCCGGGCGCTTCGACGCGCGCATCGACAGCAGCCGAGTCGACGAGATCGGCACGCTGAATGCTTCCTTGCTCGACATGCGTAGCGCGCTGCAAAACTTCATGACCGAACAGACCGAAATGACTGCGCGCCACGATGCCGGCGAGCTCAGCCTGCGCATCGACGCGCAGCGCTATCCGGGCGCGTTCGGCGAAATGGCCAGCGGCGTCAACCGGCTGGCGGAACAGCACATCGGCACCAGCATGCAGATCGTCGATC
>NZ_JBILJQ010000043.1:0-43957 GCF_044377145.1 Aquimonas sp. | reverse complement strand
GCGCACCGCTGGCCCACCGCGCGGCCGACATCGTGCTCGGCGGAGAGCGCCTGATGCGCCTGCCGCAGACCATTGCGCTGGCCCGCCAGACCCGCCGCATCATCCGCGAGAACCTGGCCTGGGCCCTGCTGTACAACCTGATCGCCCTCCCCTTCGCCGCGGCCGGCTGGGTCACCCCGTGGATCGCCGCGCTGGGCATGGCGG
Source organism: Aquimonas sp. (assembly GCF_044377145.1). Classification (NCBI taxonomy): domain Bacteria; kingdom Pseudomonadati; phylum Pseudomonadota; class Gammaproteobacteria; order Lysobacterales; family Lysobacteraceae; genus Aquimonas; species Aquimonas sp. The sequence goes on along the minus strand of NZ_JBILJQ010000043.1, from coordinate 43,753 downwards.
GATCGTCGCTGATCGTCACCCTCAATGCGCTGCGGCTGGGGCGGGCTTCTGCGCACCAACTGCGCAGCACGCAGCCCGGCCTGGCGCCGGGCCTGACGGTCGAGTCCTCCACAGGCGCCGCCCGATGAGTGTGCTGATCTACCTGGTGCCGGTGAGTCTGGTGCTGCTTGGGCTGGCGGTGTGGGCCTTCTTCTGGGCGGTCAAGCGCGGCCAGTTCGACGACCTGGACACGCCCGCGATCGACATCCTGGCCGAAGACGCCAAGGACCCGACCCTGCGCGATACCGCGGCAGCGCGGGCAGCGCGGGCGGCGCAGACGCAGGCGCAGCACAAGGCGCAGGACGGCGATGACGATCGAATCGCCTGAGCGCCAGCACGCTGCGCGAACCGCATTGATTGAGCTGGCGCATGGCCGGCACGCATGCGGCCTGCTTTCACGAGTTCCACCTGCGCGGATCGCGCGAGCCATGACGGCAACGCCCCGGCCGACAATCGATCTTGCGCCGATCGATGCGGTGCACAGCGATGCGCGGCACACCGTGAAATCACTCCCGCATGGACGGCCTTCGCGCGATGTGATTGCGCGGCGCATGTCACCCGAGCGCGGGTCCGAGCCGCTTCGCCCAGACAGTTCTACCCATGCCAAATGACTGGCTGAGCATTGGCGCCGCCCTGATCGCCGGCCTGCTCGGCGGCGTGCACTGCGCGGCCATGTGCGGCGGCGTGGCGGCGGGTGTGGCGGTCAGCGCACGCGCGCAGAACCCGCGCGAGGCCTGGGCGATGGCCCTGCGCAGCAATCTGGGCCGGGTCACCGGCTATGTGCTCGCGGGGCTGATCGTCGGCGGTGTTGGGGCGGGTCTGTTGGGTCTGCTGCGCAGCGATCTGCTCTTGCTTGGCGCGCGCATGCTGGTCGGTGCGGTGCTGGTGCTGGTGGGCCTGCGCATGCTGTTTCCGGGCAGCGGCTTCAACCTGTTGGCCAAGCCCGGTGCTGCGCTGTGGCAGCGGCTGGCACCCTTGCAGCGACGACTGCTGCCGGCCAACACGGCGCCACGTCAGTTCGCGCTGGGCCTGCTGTGGGGCTGGTTGCCGTGTGGACTGAGCCTGACCCTGCTCAGCGCCGCTTGGCTGTCGGCGGATGCACTGCAAGGTGGGCTGATCATGGCGGCGTTCGGGCTCGGCACCCTGCCGCTGATGGTTCCGCTGACCTACAGCGGCGCGCGCACCTTGCGCTGGCTGCAGAAGCGCGCCACCCGCCGCATCGCAGCCAGCCTGGTCATCGCATCCGGCCTGCTGACGCTCGCGGCGCCCTGGCTGGCACAGATTCCGGCTGTCCATGGCGTGCTCGCGGCGCTCGGCTGTCGCACGCTTTGAGACCAGTCCACCACGTGCGCTCAGCGGCGAAAACTGGCAGCTCACCGGTGGGCCTGCAACAGAAAACGGCGGCCGGCCACAAAGCCGGCCACCCCCTGGGAGCAGCTCCACCATCGATAAGCAACCCTGGAAGCCGGCGAACGCTCCAATGCCCTTGCATCCAAAGAGGCGAGTCGTTCAACCGGGTCCCAGCTACCTACACGCGGTTCGGCGGAAAACCTGATCACGCCCGGCGAAAAATTTTTCGCGGGTCGCTGCGCGCTTCGCTCACCGCCCCGATCTAGTCGATCCGACGCTGCAGAATCCCCGCGAAACTGCCGATCAGCTGTACCGCCAGCCACAGCGCCAGCAGCGCATAGGCGATCCGCGGCAGCCAGGTGGCGATCTGCTCGATCTCGCTCGACAGCAGCGCGGCCTCGCCGTCGGCATAGCGCTGCAGCAGCTCGGGGAGCCGACCGCTGCCCTCGCCGGTGCTGAGCATGCCGAGCACGGCCGTACTGCCGAGGTAGTCGAGCTCCTCGGCAGCCTGGCTCAAGGATGCACCCGCCTGCAGCGCCGGCAGCATCGATTCGAAGTCGGCGCGGATGCACTGCAGGCGCAGGGTGCTGGCCGCATGGGTGACCGCGTCGACCGCCGGCAGGCCGGCCTCCAGCAGCAGGGCCAGGTGCTCGAAGAATCGCTGCGCCTGGGTGCGCACGACCAGGCCACCGATCAAGGGCAGGCGCAGCAGCAGCGACTCCAGCGGTTCGCGGCCCGGCCAGTCTTCAGCCGCCGCCTGGCGGAGGTAGATTTCACGACCTAGCGCAAACAGTCCGGCCGCGGCGGACAGGAACAGCACGATGCGCGCGAGATACCAAACCACGCCGATGTGCCCGGCCACCAGGGCCGGCAGCGGCAGAATGAACAGGGCCGCCAGCAGCACGAAGGCCGGCAGCGCCAGCCGTGCCCGCACCTGTTTGAACTGGGCAGCGCGCGCCGATGCGCGCTCGGCCAGTCGCTGATGCGCGTTCGCCGGGCTGCCGCCCTGCACCGCCGCGGCGATCACCGTGGATTCCATCGGCGTGAACAGTCCGGCGATCCGCCCCGCCATCGCCAGCGGCTGGCCCGCGCGCAGCAGCTGCAGGGCGCGCTGCACGCGCGCTTGTTCGCCGGTTGGAAGCTCGAGCATGCCCAAGGCCTGCAGCACCGGCACACCGGCGCGCTCCAGCGCGGCCATCTGCAGATGCACGCGTGCACGCAGGGCGTCGGGCAATGCGCAGGCCGCCGCGTTCACTCGAATGCCCCCGCGCGGCCTTCCGCTCCCTTGTTCGGGCCTGAGATTTGCATCGCCGTCCAAGCCATCAAAGCCCCATTCGCCGAGAAACGCCGGCCCAACGCGCGCGACATAGGAATCCGACCCCCGGTGCGCCCCATCAGCTCACACGATATCCAGATCGGCCAAGGCCTGAGCTTCGCGGTGTTCGACCGTGACGGCAAGCTGCTGCTTGAGGCCGGCCACGTGGTCCGCAGCGAAGGCCAGCGCGATTCCCTGCTGCAGCGGGGCTTCGTGCGTGACGAAAACGCAGCGCGGCGCGGCGCAGGCAGCAGTGATGTCGCTCAGGAGTCGATATGCACCAGCGCGCCGGGCGCATGGCCGACCCGCGTCGGGCCCGGGCTGCGCCGGCTACGTGATGATCTCAAACCTTTGCTGCAGCGCATGGCGCAGCCGGACGGCGCCGACAACGGCAACGTGGCCGCCGCGCTCGGCGAGATTCGCGAGCGCCTGGGCGCCTATGTCGACAGTGACGCCGACACCGCGCTGGCCACCATGCAGCTCAGCACCCGCGACGATGGCCAATCCGCACGGCCGATCCACGCCACCATCCTGGTTCGGCTGATCGGCCAGTCGATGCAGATGGCCGAGCCGGAGATCAGCTCGCTGATGGGCGCGGCACTGACCTTCGACTGCACCCTGACCCGGCTGGCTGAGATCTTCAACGAGCAGCGCGCGGAACTGACCCCCGAACAGCGACGGGCGATCAAAGACCATCCGGAGTGCGCGGTGCAAGCGCTGCGGATCGCCGGCGTCGAAGACCCGCTGTGGCTGGACGCGGTGCTGCACCACCACGAGCGGCTGGACGGCTCGGGCTATCCGCACGGCCTCGCCGGCGATGCGATCTCCGTCGGAGCGCGACTGATCGCGCTGGTCGACACTTACTGCGCCATGATCCGCCCGCGCGCCTACCGTGGCGCCGTTGCCGCCACCGAGGCGATGCGCGCGATCTTTCTCGAGCGCGGCCGATTGGTCGACGAATCGATGTCAGCACGGCTGATTCGCGAAGTGGGCATCTACGGCCCGGGCGGCCTGGTGCGGCTCGACAGTGGCGAAATTGGCGTGGTGTTCCGACGCGGCCTGCAGGCGGGCAAGCCGCTGGTGCGGATGCTGGTGGACCGACACGGCCGCACCGATGTCGACCGCCCCATCCGCGACAGCAGCCAGCCCGGACTCGGGATCGCCGAGTCGCTGTCGGCGGAACGCTACCAGGCGCTGCTGCCGGGGCTCGAAAAACTCTGGGACTGAGAGCATGTGAAAAAACCATCCGCCTACTGCGGCCGCCTCTGGACGCCCGTGGCTGCAGCGCGCTGCGCGAATTCTGCGGTCACTGGCCCGCCAAACTCCCTTGAATTCACGTACCGCGCTTTGCCACGAACGCCCAGCGACGCCCTCGCTACGGCGCCTGGATTTTTCACACGCTCTGAGCACTTTGCGCGCAAGCCGGCGGGCGGACGAAAGCGCGGCTCCGAGTTCGGCATGAGGTGGGCTCGGCGCGCACCATGCGGCCCGACGCGGCTCAGTCCAGCAGGGACTTCTTCAGGATCTCGAAGCGCAGGTCAGAGCGCTTGGGCAGACCGAAACGTTTGTCGCCATACGGGAACGGCAGGTAGATGCCGGTCCGCTGGTAACCGCGGCGCTCGTACCAGGCGACCAGCTCGGTGCGCAGATCGATCACGCTCATGCGCATTTCCGGCAGGGACCAATCGTTGAGCGCAATGCGCTCAGCCTCGGCCAACATCTGCCGGCCGAGGCCACCGTTCTGCAGACCCGGCCGCACCGAGAACATGCCGAAATACGCATACGCCGGATGGCGCGAAAGGTGCGCGCTGGCAACCAGCTGACGCACGCCGTCGACATCGATCTCACCGAGCAGAATGCGACCGTCGGAATCTGCCAGCACCTCCAGAACGCCGTCGACACTGGTGCGCTGGCCATCAAGCAGATCGGCCTCGGTGGTCCAGCCGCTGCGGCTGCGTTCACCGCGGTAACCGCTCTCGACGAGATCGGCGATTGCGGCGGCATCATCCGTCGACGCGAAGCGGAACTGCAGGGTTGCAGCCTCTTGAATGGATTGGACCGACATGGGCTGAGCGAACCTGGGCGCAGAGGCGTGGCCCTCGATTCTGCCAGCTGCGCTGGCGACGCGGCAGTGGTTGGGCCGATGCGATGCGCGTACAGCGCGCCGCAGTCTCGCGGTTGACAGATCGGGTATTCCACCCTTTTCCGGGCCATGACAGGCTTGCGCTCCGAACCACACGAGCCGGCGCCGCGAGCGCCCGCGCAGAGTCCACATGAGCCCAACCCGAGACGCCCAGCGACTGCCGGCCGAACTTCTGCATGCAGACGAGCTGGCCGCACTGGCGCAGTCCGATCGCGCACCGCGGCCGGCCGGCTGGCGGCTGAGTCCGGTCGGCGTGCGCCGATTCATCCTCGGCGCTGCCGCCGATGCCAGCGGACCGCGCTGCACCCGCAAGATTTTCGGCAACGACATCGCGGTCGAGCGCGCCATCGTGACCTTGGCCGGACAGCGCGGGCTGATGCTGGTCGGTGAGCCCGGCACTGCGAAATCGCTGCTGTCGGAGCTTCTGGCTGCAGCGATCTCGGGCACCAGCACGCAGACGGTCCAGGGCTCTGCAGGCACCGCGGAAGAGCAGATCCGCTACAGCTGGAACTACGCCCTGCTGCTACGCGAGGGCCCGTCCGAGCGCGCCCTCGTTCCCGGCCCGCTGCATCGCTGCATGGCGCAGGGTCAACTGCTGCGCTTCGAGGAGATCACCCGCTGCCCGATCGAGATCCAGGACAGCCTGATTCCGGTGTTGTCCGATCGCGTGCTGCACGTGCCCGAGCTGGGCGATGCCGCCATGCTGCTGTCGCGGCCCGGCTTCAACATCATGGCCACCGCCAACCTGCGCGATCGCGGGGTCAACGAGATGTCGGCGGCACTCAAGCGCCGCTTCAACTTCGAAACCCTGCAGCCCATTCGTGAGCTGAAGGCCGAAGCCGAGCTGGTCGCCCGCGAAGTGGATCGCCTGCTGGCTGACGACGCCATCGACACCCGCCTGCCGCCGGACGTGAGCGAACTGCTGGTGACGGTGTTCCAGGAGCTTCGCAGCGGCGAAGCGCTGGGCGTGCGGCTGGAGCCACTGTCGAGCGTGCTGTCGACGGCCGAAGCCGTCAATGTCGCCTACAGCGCTGCCGCCGAGGCCTGGTACTTCGGCGCGGCCACGCCCAGCCCGGACACCCTGCTCCGCCACATGAGCGGCACCGTGCTGAAAGACGACGCCGACGATCGGCGACGGCTGGCGGACTACCTGCGCCTGGTGCGCAGCAAGCGCGGCAAGCAGCACAACTGGCAGCAACTGCTGGACGGCGAGCGCTGGCTCTGACCCAGATCCGCTGTGAAGCCCGGCCTGCACGCGCAGCAGCGCGCCTTGCTGGGCGACCCGATCGCATACCCCTCCGAACCGCACTGAACAAGGACCTGACGTGACCGAACTGCCGAGCCCGCCGCAACGTATTGAGCAGCTGCCCGAGAAATGCATCCAAGCCTGGCAGGCGCTGGGCGCCGAGCTGAGCGAGTCCAGCCTCACCGGCATCCGCCAGACCTGGACCTCCAAGCACTGGGGGGTGTTCGTCCACTACCTGCGCGGGGTGCGCGAGGGCAGTCCGCCGGTGGATCGATTGCCGGGCTGGCGCGATGCCCTGATGCGACTCCTGCAGGACAATCCCCAAGCCTATGCCAACCACGCCGCGTTTCTGATCGACGCCAGCATCCATCTGCTGTCCGCAAGTGACGTGCTGTCGATCGCTGGCAATGTCGAGATTCTGAGCCGCGAGACCGTGCCGCACATGTGGATGCGCGATTTCATGCCGCGCAATCGCGAAGAGCGCGCCGGGCTGGCGGCGCTGATCGCCTCGACCGACAATCCGAGCGTGCAGGCAGCCGCACTCGATCTGCTGGCGCGGGTGCGCAGCCGTCGCGACGAGAGTGCTGCCGAGAAAGCCGATCGGAATGGCCTGCTGGCGACCGCGATTGCGGCGATCAGCGACGAAGCGCTGCATCGCTTCCACGATGTCGACTCGGGCTTCGGCCGTCTCAATGCCAACGAACTGGTGCGCGAGATCGAACCGACCGACCTGCTGCTGACCCTGGCCGAGCGCGGTGGCCTGGCGCTGCGCCGGGCCGCGCTGGATCACCTCGACGGGCGCATGAGCCACGACTCCGCGAAACCCGATCGCGCGGCGATCGAGCGCTTGAGCGCGCTGCTGATCGCTGATCCGGTGAGCTTCCGCAAGGCCTATGTGACGTTTCCCGATGTCGGCCTGGCCGAGCAGGCCTGGGCGCTCAGCGACGGCGACAAGATGCGCGCCTACGTGCTGCGCTGGGCCGAGCACCTGTTCGAGTACGAACGCTTCGGCGCGGTCACCCCTGAGCACCCGGCCCTGCCGCTGCTGCAGCGGATCCTGGACGCAGCGCCGGACATCGCGAGCGTGTGGTTCTGGAATCGCGAAAATTATCGCCCCGCAGTAGACATCGAGTTCGGCCTGCTGCAGCAGCTGTGGCGCCTGCAGCCGGCGGCCCTGCTGCCGCTGTTCCTCCACTGGCTGGGAGCGCGGCTCGGTGATGACCCCAACTGGCCGGTGGGCTGGCGCGACGAGAAGGCTGGGAAAGCGCGCGTGGCGGCGGTGCACAGCACCTTTGCGACCTTCATGAGCGAGGTCTTGCGCGCGCGATCTGCCGATATCGTTGCGGTCAAGCCCACCGATGCGGTGCACCTGCTGCGATTCCTGCAGGACCCGGATCTACTGCGCCTGCTGAACCCCGGGCTGATGGAGCTTGCGGCCAAGAGCAAACCCATTCAGCGCGCGCTGCCAGCACGGCTAGCCGCTGCCGGCAGCGGACTGCTGTCCGAACTCGGCTGGCTCGATGACCGCCGCAAGGGCGTGCGCGACGTGGGCCTGGAGTCGCTGCTGCTTTGCACCGACACCGCGGCCGAGCCACTGCTGCAGAAGGTTCACGACGACGCGCGCACCGCCGATGCCGATCGCGACCGCATTCGGGCGCGACTGGGCCGCAAGGCCGCAGGCGCGACGACAACGCTCGCGACCGGCGACGACACCGCAACAGTCGACGCGCAGCCGGGCGTGTCGGCCCCTTCCGCCGCAGCCGCCGATCTCGACGCGCTGAAAGCCCGCGTCGCCAAGGCCAAGATCAAACCGGCAGTCGACAAGGTGTGGAGCGAGTCGCTTGCCGCCGCACTGGCGCCGCTGCCGCCGGAGTACGCGCGCTGGCTGCTGACGCTGGCGGTGGACACCAAAGAGGATCGCCTCGCCGACACCGCACTCAGCCTGCTGGCGCATCTGTCGCGCGAGCGTCAGGCGGCGCTGGCCGCGCAGCTGCTGCAGCTGTGGCTGGCGGAGAACGGTGATCGCAAGCTGAGCTGGCTGCTGCTGTTCGTGCCGGCGGGTGGCGACGATCGTCTGGTTGAACCGCTGTTCGAAGCGTTCAAGTCCTGGCACAAGCGCGCCAAGCCGAAGGCCGTCACCGCCCTGCTGACGCTCGGCGGCCTCGACACCGCCTATGCGCTCTCGCATGTGTACGAGGTCTATTCGAAATCGATCTACTCGGATGCGATCCATCAGGGCGCCCGCGCAGCCCTGCTGGCCGCCGCCAAGCGCCGGGGCTGCGACCTGGCCGGTCTGCTCGACGAGATCACGCCCGATTTCGGTCTGACCAACAGCGGCCGCGTGTTCGACTTCGGCCCCTGCAGCTACACCATGCGGGTCGGCACCGATCTGGAACTGAGCTTCACCCACAGCCTGAGCGGCAAGACCAGCAAGACCCTGCCGAAAGCCAAGGACGGCGAAGACCTGGACGCCCGTGCCGCGGCCGACGCGGCGATCAAGCTGCTGCGCGGCGGGCTGAAGAAGGTCATCAAACTGCAGGCGCAGCGGCTGGAGGATGCAATGGTCAGCGAGCGCCGCTGGCCGGCCGCGCGCTGGCGGGTGCTGTTCGTCGAGCACGCCGTGCTCGGCCTGATCGGCCAGGGCCTGATCTGGACGCGTCTGGCCGCCGATGGTCGGGCACTGGGCAGCCTGCGCATCAGTGAGGACCGTTCGCTGATTGATGCCGCCGACCAGCCGGTACAACTGGCGGACGACGACTGTCTGCGGCTGTGGCACCCCGCACTCGCGGAAGCCGGCGAGGTGGATGCGTGGACCGCGCACCTCAAGGACTACGAGATCAAGCCCTTTCTCGACCAGGTCGGTCGACCGGTGCTGGTGCTGAGTGCGGAGGAGATGAACTCCACATCGCTGCATCGGCATGCGGGCCTGCGCGTTGCCCAATCCACGCTCAAGTACGGCCTGGAAGGCTGGAACTACCAGATCCGCGACCAGGACGGCAGCCACATCTTCGGCTACCAGCGCCGCTTCACCGACGGGCTGCGGGTGCAGATCGATACCGAGGACATGGACGCCAGCCTGTACGGCGATGCATCGGTCGGTGCGGTGGAGTTCTACCGCGGCCAGCAGGTGCAGTTCCTCAGCCAGGTGCCAGCGCCGCTGCTGTCGCTGGCGGCCGAGCACGTCGGCAAGCTCGCGCTCAAGGCCAGCAAGTGAATTCAGCGGCGCCCGCTGAGCTGATGCAGCGGCTGGCGGCGATTCCCGCCAGCGCGCAGCTGCGGCTGGTGCCGGTGCGCCACCACAGCCCGCTCTGCGCCTGGCAGCTGCGCGCGCTGATCCGCAGCGAGCGCCCACAGCGCGTGCTGATCGAGGGCCCGGCCGAGGCCAATGCGCTGCTGCCCTATCTCGCTGCATCCTCGGCGCGGCCGCCGCTGGCGCTGTACACCTGCAGCCGGGCCGCGACCGACGGCAGCGGCGAGCGCGCGCGCCGCGCGTTCTACCCGCTGGCGGAGTTCTCGCCGGAATGGGTGGCGCTGCGCGAGGCGGTACGGATCCAGGCCGAGGTGATCTTCATCGATCGCCCGGCCGCAGCGCTGATGGAGCACGCAGAGCCAGGCGTACACGAGGCCAGCCTGCTGGACGACCACGGGCTCGGCGAGGGCGAACCTGCCGAGCGCGTGCTTGCGGCCAGCGGCTGCCGCGACTTCGACCATTGGTGGGACTGTCACTTCGAAGCCGGCTGCCAACAGCTGACGCCGCAGAACTACTTCGAGCGGCTGCAGCGCTGGTGTCTGCTGCTGCGCGAGCGCCCCGACTCCGCCCAGTGCAGCGCGCGTGAGCGTGCAATGGCCGCGCACGTGGCCGCGGCCTGCGCTTCCGGGCTGCGCACCCTGGTGGTGACCGGCGGCATTCACACCGAAGCCATTGCGGTGCTGCTGGCTCAAAGCACCCCACCCTTGATCGAGCCGGCCGACGGCCGCGCCGAGTGCTATCTGCTGCCCTACGCGCTCGACCGCATCGATGCCGCCCATGACTACGCCGCCGGCCTGCCCGACACCGGCTACTACCAGCTGTACTGGCAGGCGCTCGAACGCGCCGATGCACGGCCGGAGCGCGCCGCCGCCGAGGCCGCCGCGCAGCGCGCGCTGCATGGCCTGAAGGCCGAGGGCGAAACTACAGGCCTGCCCGACGCCATTGAAGCCGTCCTGATGAGCGAGCGGCTGGCGGCGCTACGCGGCGTTCCGCTCGGCCGCGCCGAGGTGCTGGATGCACTCGGCGCCTGTCTGCTGCGCGATGGCCTCGACAGCACCGGCGAGCAGCTGCGTCAGCAGCGCCTGCGTCGGCTGCTGTCCGCCAACGTCACCGGCAGCCTGCCATCGCGCTATCCGCGTGCGCCCCTGGTCGAAGACTTCCGACGTCGCGCTGGCGCGCTCGGCCTGCCGCTGCTCCCCGGCGGCGAGCGTGAGCGCGCACTGGATCTCTACCGCAGCCCCAAGCACCGGCAGATCTCGCAGCTGCTGCATCAGCTGCGCGCGCTCGGCGTGCCCTACGCGGAGCTGCACGCCGGCCCGGACTTCGCGGCCGGCACTGACCTGGAGCGCGTGCGCGAAATCTGGCAGCTGAGCTGGCGGCCCGAAGTCGATGCGCGTCTCACCGAGTGCCAACACTTCGGCGCGCAGTTGCCCGAGGCCGCCCTGGCCGCCCTGCTGCAGCGCGCAGCGCGCCACCCGGCCGAAGCGCCGCGCTGTCTGGTCGAGGCCCTGCGCATGGGCCTGCACGCCAGCGTGCAGCCGCTGCTGCAGCGGACCGCCGACTGGAGCCAGCGCTGCGCGCACCTGCCCGAGCTGAGCCTCGGGCTGGCCCTGCTCAGCGGCGCCTGGCGCGCGGCAGAAGTGCTGCAGGCCGCGGCGCTGAGCACCCTGCCGGAGCTGCTCGCCCAGGTGTTCAGCCGCGCCTGCCGACAGATCCACTGGCTGGGCCAGATGGACCGCCCTGCCGCGGCCGAGGTGATGCTGGCGCTGGGCACCCTCAACACGCTCTGCAGCGAGCGCTGGGCTGCGCGCGAGACCTTTCTCGACGCCCTGCACAGCCTGCAGGACGCGACCTTGCCGGCGATGCTGCGCGGACGCGCGGTCGGCATCCTCAGCGCGCGCGGGCGACTCACCCTCGACGCTACCCGCCAGCGCCTCGCCGCCGCGCTCGACAGCGGCCTGATCGATGCCGAATCCCTGTGCGACTACCTGCTCGGCTTTCTGCCGCTGGCGCGTCAGGTGCTGACCTCCAGCCCGGCCCTGCTCGAGGCCTTCAATGCGGCGCTGCTCGAATGGGATGAAGCGTGTTTCCTGCGCGTCCTGCCCGGCCTGCGCCTGGCCTTCACTGCGCTGAAGCCCCGTGAGGCCAGCGCCGTGCTGGCGGCGGTGCTCGCGCTCGAATGCGCGTCAGCGCGCGCGCCTGAGCGCGTCACCCTGGATGCTGCCGTGCTGACCGAATTCGCCGCACTGCTGCAGCGCCACGACGCCGCGGTTCGCCTGTGGGGCCTGCATGACTGAGCTGCAGCGACGCTGGCGCTTGATCCTAGGGCCGGCCGCCGAGGCCGCCGGAGACACCGGCGCCGGAGCGCACAGCGCGTCTGACACGCCCGCCCAGCCGGGCGATGCCGATGCCGATGCCGATGCGGATGCGGAGGCCGATGCGGACGCCGAGGCCACCGGTTCGCGGTCGTCCGCGGATGCCGAGGCAGTCGAGCGCAGCGGACGCGGACAGGGCGTCGGCCCGTCCGCGGGCGGCATCGCCCAGCTCAACGCCGAAGACGCCGAACGCGATCGCCTGCTCGACTACCTCTACCGCCACGAGTACGCCGAGTGCGAGTTCGAGCCCACAGCGCGCAGCCGCCGCGGCGGGCGCAGATCTGGCGGGCTCGGCGCACCCGAGTGGCTGCGCGGCGTGCGCCGATTGTTTCCCGCCAGCACGGTGGAGCATCTGCAGCGCGAAGGCCTGCAGCGCTACGGCTTGACCGAGCTGCTGACCGACCCCGAGGTGCTGGCGCAGGCGCAGCCCAGCATGGACCTGGTGCGCACCCTGCTGAGCTGCCGCAGCCTGCTGCCGCCGGAAAGCATGGGCGAAGCGCGGCGCCTGATCCGCAGCGTGATCTCAGAACTCGAAGCGCGGCTGGCGCGTTCGATCCGCGCGCGCTTCCAGGGCCGCCGTCGGCGCGGCCAGCACGGCGGCCGGCGCAGCTTGGCCGAACTCGACTGGCCGACCACTCTGCGCCGCAATCTCAAGCACTACGACCACACCGCCGACGCGCTGGTGCTGCGTCAGCTGTACTTCCACGCGCGCCAGCAGCGGCAGATGCCCTGGGAGCTGGTGCTGCTGGTCGACCAGAGCGGCTCGATGCTGGACTCGGTGATTTATGCGGCCGTGGTCGCGGCCGTGTTCAGCGGCCTGTCAATGCTGAAGACGCGCCTGATCCTGTTCGACACCCGAATCGTCGATCTCGGCGAGCAGCTCGCCGATCCGGTCGAAACCCTGCTCGGCCTGCAGCTGGGCGGCGGCACCGACATCGCCGCGGCCATGGTCTACGCTGCCGACCGCATCCAGCAACCCAGCCACAGCCTGCTGGTCTTGATCAGCGACTTCTACGAAGGCGGTGACGGTGCGGCGCTGCTTGAGCAGACGCGCCGCCTCGCCGGCAGTGGCGTCAAGCTGCTTGGCCTCGCGGCCCTGGATCGCGAGGCGCAACCCGACTACGACCACCAGCGCGCGCAGGAACTGGCCGCGTGCGGCATGGCGATCGGCGCGATGACGCCGGACCACCTCGCCGACTGGGTCGCGAAGGCGATCGCATGAGCGCGTGCCTGCTCACCCATCCCAATGACGTGGCAACAGCCGCATGAACCGCGCCGCCATCGACGCCTGGCTGCAGCAGCTGGACGAGGGCTTCGTGCTCGGCTGGACCAATCGCGGCCTGCTGCGCCGCGGCCGCGGCCTGCTCGCGCAGTGCGAGCCCGGCACGCCGGACTGGAGCAGTGAGCGCGGCTATCAGCTGGCGCTGGAGCAGCACCAGCAGGCGCTGAGCGGCCCCGGCTTCCAGCATCTGCACTGCAGCTGTCCGGCGAACGGCGCCTGCCACCATGCAGTCGCCGCCCTGCTGCACTGGATGGCGCAGGCGGCCGCGCCCCACCCGACGCCTGAAGACGTGCCGGCCATCGCCGATTCCGCACCTGACGACGCGGAAGTGATCGCGGTTGCGGACGCACCCGCGCTGCGCAGGCCGCCGATCTGGCTCGACCCCGATTGGCCCGCGCTGGCCAAGGCGCTGGGCGCCGCCGCCTTGCGCAAGGCCAGCGAGTGGCAACTGCAGGGGATCGGCGTACAGGTCGAAGCCACGGACGATGAACTGCGCGGTGGGATCGAACTCGAAACCGTTGTTCGGCTGCGTCTCAACGCCACCGGAGGATTGGCGGCGGCGCTTTGCGACTGCGGCCAACGCCGCTGCGCCCATCTCGCGGCGCTAATCCTGCAGGCCCGCGCGGAGGCCGGACTGGCGCCGCCCACCCTGCCCGGCCCCGCGCTCAGCCGAACCCAGGCCGCGGTGTTGACCGCGCTTGAGGCCTGGTGCCTGCAGCTGACGCGCACGGGCAGCGCGCAGCTGTCGCCGGCCGTGCTCGAGCAGGCGCGCGCCTTGAGCACGCGCAGCCGGCAGGCCGAGCTGCCGGCCGTGGCGGGCGCGATGCAGCCGCTGCTGCGCTGGCTCGAAGACGAACTCGCCGGACGCAGTCGCGCCCGGCCCGAGGCGCTGCTGTCGGCACTCGGCCCGCTGTGGGGGCGTCTGCGTGCACTCAAGGCGCAGCCGCTGCCGCAGCCGCTGATCGAACTCAGCGGCCGCCATCGCCGCACCTACCGCGCCGCGCCCACGCTGCAGCTGGCGATCCTCGCCGTCGAAGCCTGGAGCCACGAGGACGGCAGCGAAGGCTTGAACCTGCACGCCTGGTGCGCGCAGAGCCACCGCTGGCGGCGCCTGCCGCTGGTGCAGACCGTCGCCATGCGCGGGTTCGAGACATCGCTGCTGCGGCACTGGCGGCAGCAGACCTGGGCCGGATGTGAACTGGGCCAGCTGCTCGGTGGCTGCCAACGGCTTGAGGGCGCGTGGTGCAGCGAAGACGGCAGCGTCAGCGCGCGAGCAGAAACACGCTGGCACGACATCGAGGGCCTGCCCGGCGCAGTGAGCGCGCAACAGCCCCCAGCAACGCCCGCCGCGGAGCCGACCGGCACCGCCACACCTGAGCAGAGCGCAGCCGAGATCGCCGAGGCCGCGGCCTGGCTCCGCGACCGCCGCGCGGAGGCACTGCAGTCACGGCTGCCCGCACCGATGGACTGCGCCCAGCTGGCCACGCGGCTTCGAAACGCCGCCGAGCGCGGCGGTCTCAAGGGGCGAGCACCGGTGGTGCTGGCCGGGCCGTTCGAGAGCGAGGCGCCGCAGTTCGATCGCGCCCAGCAGTGCTGGACCCAGCGCCTGATCGATGCGCGCGGCTGCAGCCTTCAGCTGCTGATCGAACCGAACGACGCAACGCGGCGGCGCGCGATCCGTACGCTGCAGCAGGCTTGGGACAGCGGCCGGCGCTGGCGGCAGGTGTTCGGTCGGCTCAGTCATCAAGGCGGCTGCATGACGCTCGAACCCATTGCGCTGCAGTCAACCGAGGATTCGACGTGGTTCAGCCCCGGCCTGCGCTAGCAGATCCCATCGCCGACTGGCTGCAGCAGTGGTCGCAGTGGCTGCAGGCCTGGCTGTCGGCGGGCGTCGAGCACCCCGATGCAGCGGCCGTGCTGGCGCTGCAGCGCTGGTTGCAGCACCCGCTCAGCCTGCAGGTGCCAGCGCTGCAGATCGCCGCGGCGCGCCTGCTCGACGCCGAGCAGACGACGGCGCTGCGTTGCAGCAGCCTGCTGGATCTGTGCAGCCGACAGGTGCTGCTGTCGGCCGATTGGAGCCTGCACCAGCTCGACGCCTGGCCCACCACGGCGGACCATTGCGCCGATTGAATCAGGCCTCGAAGGGCGTTCTAATCGACCGCCGGTCGTACGGCGCTTGCGCCAGAAGACCCGCCCCGCCACGAAGTCTTCCGCTCAACAAAGGTCAGCTCGACCACAGGAGCCGCCATGAAACTCGGTGCATTTTCGATCAGCCTTGCGGTCAAGGACATCGCCGCCTCGCGTGCGTTCCACGAGAAGCTCGGCTTCAACATCTTCGGCGGCGATCAGGCGCAACGCTGGCTGATCATGAAGAACGGCGACACCCTGATCGGGCTGTTCGAAGGCATGTTCGAGAACAATCTGCTGACCTTCAATCCGGGCTGGGACAGCAATGCGCAGCCGCTCCCGGACTTCGATGACGTGCGCGCGATCCAGCGCCATCTGCAGAGCCAGGGCATCGCTCTGACCACCACCGCCGACGCATCCAGCAGCGGCCCCGCACATCTGACCCTGGTCGATCCCGACGGCAATCAGATCCTGATCGACCAGCACCGGTAGCGGCCGAGCCGAGCGCCTTCGCCATCGTCGGCCCTTGGGCTCTTGCGGCGACTCAAGCCGTGAAGTGATGTTCTGACTATGTCGAGAGCGCCGCGCGCACCGCTTCCAGCGCCAGCGTCACGCAGCGGTGCCGGCGCGGCAGCGCGCGCATTTCCTCAAGCTCGGCGAGCGGCCCAAGCCGAGCGTGCAGCGCATCGGCCGCAGCTGATTCGGCCACGGCGTCCGCGCCCTCGGCGTCGCTCGTCAGCAGCGCGCGCAGGTCATCTGCAACTCGATCGAAGTCGCTCCGCGAGCGACCCACGAGTGCGTCGCCCAGCATCGAAGCCGTCGCGATCACGATCGCGCAGGCTTCGGCTTCGAACGCGTAGTCGCTGATGGTGTCGTCGGTGACGACGAGCTCAACCTGCAGGCTGTCACCGCACAAGGCATTTTTACCGCAGCCACAGTGGCTGGGATGCGCCAGGCGCCCGCGCCGATGCGGTGCGCGATTGTGGTCGAGGATGGCGCTGCGGTAGGGGGTGGGCATAGGGCCGGGATTCGGGATTCGGGATTCGGGATTCAACAACAGGCTGCTGCGAAACTGCGATGGGGGCGCTGAGTAGGTTGAACTGGAATCAAACTCAATCTGCCCACCTTCGGCGAATCCCCAATCCCGAATCCCCAATCTCCACCGCCCTCACCCCAACAGCTTCCGCACCTTCTCGATCCCCCGCACCAGCGCCTCGATCTCGTCCTCGGTATTGAAGTAGGCGAGGCTGACGCGCACCGTGGCCGGCACGCCGAAGTAGCTGAGCAGAGGATGCGCGCAGTGATTGCCGGAGCGCACCGCGATGCCTTCGAGGTCGAGCAGGGTCGCGAGGTCATGCGCGTGGGCGCCTTCGACCAGGAACGAAATCACCGCGGCCTTCTCGCGCGCTTCGCCAAAGATTCGCAAACCGGGTATCGCCTTCAAGCGTTCGGTGGCAACGCGCAGCAGCTGCTGCTCACGCTCGGCGATTGCCGCCATGCCGATACCGCTGAGGAAATCGACCGCCGCGCCCAGACCGATGAAGCCCGAGATGTTCGGCGTGCCGGCTTCGAACTTGTGCGGCGGATCATTGAAGGTGGTGCCCTCAAAACCGACCGTGCGGATCATCTCGCCGCCGCCGAAGAAAGGCGGCATCGCCTGCAGATGCTCGGGCCGCGCCCACAGCGCGCCGGTTCCGGTCGGGCCGGCCATCTTGTGGCCGGTGAAGGCGTAGAAATCGCAGCCGATCGCCTTGATGTCGACCGCCATATGCGGGACCGCCTGCGAGCCGTCGACCACAGTCGGCACGTCATGGCGACGCGCCATCGCGCAGATCTCGCGGATCGGCGTCACCGTGCCCAGCACATTGCTGACATGGGTGATCGCCAGCAATCGCACACGCGGGCCGAGTTTGCGCTCCAGATCGACCAGATCGAGCTCGCCATTGGCCAGGATCTCGACCGGCTCGACCCGCGCACCAACGCGCTCGGCAATCAGCTGCCAGGGCACGATATTGGCGTGGTGCTCCATGCGGCTGGCGAGGATCACATCGCCCGCCTGCAGCTTCGGCAGCAGGTAGCTGTAGGCGACCAGATTGATCGCCTGGGTCGTGCCCGAGGTGAACACCAGCTCGTCGGCGCGAACGTTCAGGAACTTCGCAAGTTTGCCGCGCGCCGCTTCGTAGGCCGCGGTGGCCTGCTCGCCCAGGCTGTGCACTGCGCGCGCGACATTGGCGGTGTACTGACTGTAGTACGCGTCCATCGCGTCGATCACGCACTGCGGCTTCTGCCCGGTGTTCGCGTTGTCGAGGTAGACCAGCGGCTTGCCGTGCACCTGCCGGCTGAGCACCGGAAACTGCGCGCGCAGCGCAGCCCAGTCGGGCGCGGCGGCGGCGTGGGCGGCGGGCGCTGCGTTCAAAGCGCGGCTCCATCCAGACGCGCGATCAGCACGGCTCCGAGCGCCTCCGCCAGCTCGGCGTGGCCCAGCGCATCCAGCGCCTCGATGAGGAAGGCGCGAGTCAGCAGCGCGCGCGCCTCGGCTTCGGGCAGGCCGCGCGAACGCAGGTAGAACACCGAGCCGGCATCGAGCTCACCGACGGTGGCGCCGTGCGCCGCCTTGACCTCGTCGGCATCGATCACCAGCACCGGCTGGGTGTTGATCTCCGCCTGGTCCGACAGCAGCAGATTGCGGTCCGACAGCGCCGCATCGGTGCCATCGGCGCCAGCGCGGATATGGATCCCGCCGAAAAAGCTCAGCTTGCCGCGCGCCCCAGCGAGCCCGCGCCAGCGCAGGTCGCAGCTCGTGTTGCGGGCGACGTGGTCGATCTGCAGCCGGCTATCCAGCGCGCGACGTCCATCGGCCAGCTGCGCGCCGCCGGAAATCACGCTGGCCGCCTCGCCCTGCAGCGCGGCGTTGAGCTCAAGCCGCGACAGACCTGCGCCGAGATCGAGATCGACCCGCCGATACAGCGCACCGGCCGACAGCGCGGCATCCACCCGCGCAAACAGCTGCGTCCCGTGCGCCGCGTTCTGCAGCCGCGCATGGCGCAACTCCGCGCCGGGCTTCAGATGCACCTGGGTCACTGCGGTCTCAAGGTGACTGTGCGCATCGCCGGCCAAAACGTGCTCGACCACGGTCAACGAGGCATTGGCGCCGAGGTCGATCAGATGGCGCAGGTGCCAGGCCGCATCGGCGCCTTCGGGCGCTCCAATCGAGACGACATGCAGCGGCGTTTCGATCCGTGCATCGGCTTCGACCCGAATCAGCGCGCCTTCGACCGCGAGCGCGGCGTTGAGGCGCGCAAACACGTCATCGGCGGCGGCAAAGCGTCGGCCCAGATGTACCACGTCGCGCGCATGTGCCTGCGGCAGGACGCGCCCCAGCGGCACGAACTCGAGCCCGGACGGCAGCGCCGAGAGATCGCTGAGCGCCGAATCCAACCAGCCATTGACGAACACCATGCGTGGACGCGGCACATCAGCGATCAGGGCAGCATCCACCGCGGCCCCGGCGGCAGCGCGATAGCTGCGCGCCGAGAGCGCACGCAGATTGGTATAGCGCCAGCTGCCGGCGCGGCCAGCAGGCACGCCGTCGGCAATCGCAGCGGCCAGCGCCGCCGTGCGCGCTTCGGCCAGACCGCCGGCGTCACGCAGCGCCTCCGGCAGTTCGGCGAAACGCTGCTGGAAGCTGTCGAGCAGCGCGGACATCAGACGTGCTCCGGGCTCTGCCGGTCTTTGACCCAGGCGTAGCCGTGCGATTCCAGCTGGTGCGCCAGTTCAGGCCCACCGCTCTCGACGATTCGGCCATCGGCCAGCACGTGCACGGCATCAGGCACGATGTAGTCGAGCAGGCGCTGGTAGTGGGTAATGACCAGGAAGGCGCGCTCCGGCGAGCGCTGTGCATTGACGCCGGCCGCGACCGCCTTCAGCGCATCGATGTCGAGGCCGGAATCCGTTTCGTCCAGGATCGCCAGCTTCGGTTCGAGCACGGCCATCTGGAAGATCTCGTTGCGCTTCTTCTCGCCGCCGGAGAAACCCGAGTTCACCGCGCGGTGCAGCAGGTCCTCTTTCAGGCTGAGGATCTGCAGCTTCTGCCGCACCAGCTTGAGAAACTGCATGGCGTCGAGCTCGGGCTCGCCGCGCGCCTTGCGCTGCGCGTTCAGGGCTGCGCGCAGGAAGTAGGTATTGTTCACCCCCGGAATCTCCACCGGATACTGGAAGGCCAGGAACACACCGGCAGCGGCACGCTCCTCGGGCTCCAGCGCCAGCAGATCGACCC
The DNA here is from genome assembly GCF_044377145.1 of Aquimonas sp. Lineage (NCBI taxonomy): Bacteria > Pseudomonadati > Pseudomonadota > Gammaproteobacteria > Lysobacterales > Lysobacteraceae > Aquimonas > Aquimonas sp. Next base: position 24,350 of record NZ_JBILJQ010000043.1, on the reverse strand, counting down.
CGTTGAACTCGACCGAACCGGCCGTGACCTCATAGCCCTCACGGCCCGCGAGCACATGGCCCAGGGTGGATTTTCCGGCACCGTTCGGACCCATGATGGCGTGCAGCTTGCCGGGCTCAAGCGTCAACGACAGACCCTTGAGAATTTCGCGCTCACCGGCACGGACGTGGAGGTTTTCGATCTTGAGCATGGGATTCGGGATTCGGGATTCGGGATTCGGGATTGGGGATTGGGGATTCGGGATTGGGGATTCGGGATTCGGGATTCGATACAGAGCGGCGCGCGGCGCAATGCGCCAAAGCGGCGAGATGGAAGCCCCTCTCCCCGTGGGAGAGGGGTTGGGGAGAGGGTCCGGGCGAAGCGGAAACGGGGGACATAGCGGAAGAGTTGGAGGCTCGGGCTTCGAATCCCGAATCCCGAATCCCCGCAGCCCCGGCCCTCGCGCGCAGCGCTCGGGCGTTCGACGGCGCACGCGGCAATGCCGCGTAAGCGCGCCGCCTCACCCCACCGCGCCCTCCAAACTCACCTCAAGCAGCTTCTTGGCCTCCACCGCGAACTCCATCGGCAGCTCCTTGAACACCTGCTTGCAGAAGCCGTCGACGATCATCGACACCGCGTCTTCCTCGCCGATGCCTCTGGCGCGGCAATAGAACAGCTGGTCGTCGGAAATCTTCGAGGTGGTGGCCTCGTGCTCGAGGATGGCGTCGGGCCGGCGGACCTCGATGTAGGGGAAAGTGTGTGCACCGCAGCGCTTGCCGATCAGCAGGCTGTCGCACTGGGTGTAGTTGCGCGCGTTGGCCGCGCCCTTGGCGATGTGGACCAGGCCGCGGTAGGTGTTCTGGCCGCGGCCGGCGCTGATACCCTTGCTGATGATCTTCGACTTGGTGTTCTTGCCGATGTGGATCATCTTGGTGCCGGTGTCGGCCTGCTGACAGTGGTGGGTCAGCGCCACCGAGTAGAACTCGCCGACCGAGTCATCGCCGATCAGAACGCAGCTCGGGTATTTCCAGGTGATCGCCGAGCCGGTCTCGACCTGGGTCCAGCTGATCTTCGACTTGGTGCCGCGACATTCGCCACGCTTGGTCACGAAGTTGTAGATGCCGCCGACGCCGTTCTCGTCGCCTGGGTACCAGTTCTGCACCGTCGAATACTTGATCTCGGCGCGCTCCAGCGTCACCAGTTCAACCACCGCCGCGTGCAGCTGATTCTCGTCGCGCATCGGCGCGGTGCAGCCTTCCAGATAGGACACATGGCTGCCCTCATCGGCGATGATCAGGGTGCGCTCGAACTGTCCGGTTTCGGCGGCGTTGATGCGGAAGTAAGTGCTGAGCTCCATCGGGCAACGCACACCCTTGGGGATGTAGACAAAGCTGCCATCGGAGAACACCGCCGAGTTCAGCGCAGCGAAATAGTTATCCGCCGTGGGCACCACCGTGCCCAGGTACTGCCGCACCAGCTCGGGGTGCTCGTGCACCGCCTCGGAGAAACTGCAGAAGATCACGCCCGCCTGGCCAAGCTCCTTCTTGAAGGTGGTGCCGACCGAGACCGAATCGAACACCGCATCGACCGCCACGCCCGCCAGTCGCGCGCGCTCATGCAGAGGCACGCCGAGCTTCTCGTAGGTCTCCAGCAGCTTGGGATCCACCTCGTCCAGCGACGCGTACTTCTTCTTGGGCTGGGCGAAGTAGCTGATGTTCTGGTAATCGATCGGCGCGATGTTCAGCTTGGCCCAGTCCGGCGGGCTCATGGTCAGCCAGTGGCGATAGGCCGCGAGCCGCCATTCGGTCAGCCACTCGGGCTCATTTTTCTTGGCCGAGATCATCCGCACCACGTCCTCGGACAGGCCCTTGGGCGCGATCTCGGTTTCAATGTCGGTGACGAAGCCGGCGTCGTACTGCCGCGCCAGGACTTCTTCGATTTCTTTGCGTTCGGTGGCCATCGGGCTGCCTATCTGGAGTTCTGCTGCGCCGGCGACATCAGGCGCTGGTAACGATGAGTGGAATCGGTTGCTTGCTGCTGCCTGCGCGGCGCACCGGACCGCGTGGCGGCGGTGACAACAGGTCGACCAGGCTGACGCTGGTCAGGGCTTCGGCGATCACGTCATTGATGCGTCGCCAGTTGGCGCGTACTTCGCAGCGGTGCTCGATGCCGCACTGGCCGGATTGACCGACGCATTCGGTGACGGCAAGCGGACCTTCGATCGCTTCCAGCACGTGGATCAGCCGGATCTGCTCAGGTTCGCGGGTGAGTCGGTAACCGCCTGCGGCGCCGCGAAAACTCTGCACCAGCTGCGCCTGTGCCAGCAGCTTGAGCAGCTTCGACACCGTCGGCAGTTCGAGCCCGGCTCGCTCGGCGAGATCAGCCGCGCTGTGCACGGCCGCCGGCGTTGAAGCCATGGCGGTCAACACCAGGGTGGCGTAGTCGGTGAGCTTGGTGACGCGCAGCATACGGACGGCCCGCTGAATACAGGACCGAAATTGTACCCTTTGAACATGGCTGACTCAATCGACGGCGCGTGAAGCACTGCAGCGCATCGCGACTGGTCTGCTCGATGGAGCCTCATCCCAGTCGGCCAACCCTCTGCCGACGACCAAGGCTGAGGTCTACCTCGATGCCAGCTCGGCGATGACCTGTCGCAGGCCGACGCGCCACTCCGGCAGGGCGAGGTCCCAGCATTCCTTCAGGCGCGCGTTGTCAAGCCGCGAGAACGCCGGACGGCGAGCGCGGGTCGGGTATTCGGCCGTCTCGATCGCATGCACGGTCGGCGTGACAGCAAGCAGCCCGGCGGCGTGCGCGTCCTCGAATATCGCGCAGGCGAACTCGTGCCAGCTGCACTCGCCCGCCGCCGTGAGGTGCAGAATTTCGCGCGGCGGCGAAGCAGCATCGAGGCGTGCAATCAAGGCTGCAGTCGCCGCGGCGATCCAACGCGCCGGGGTCGGCGCGCCGCGCTGATCAGCCACCACCGACAGCTCGGTGCGCTCAGCGCCGAGGCGCAGCATCGTGCGAAAGAAGTTCTGTCCGCGCGCCGCGTACACCCAAGCGGTGCGCAGGACCAGATGCGCGCAACCGCTGTCGGCAATCGCCAGCTCCCCTGCCCGCTTGCTTGCGCCGTAGACGCCCAGCGGCGCCGTCGGATCGGACTCGGACCAGGCGCGCTGCGAGCGGCCGTCGAATACGTAGTCCGTTGAATAGTGCACCAACATCGAACCACGCCGAGCGCAGGCCTGCGCGATCGCAGCCACCGCATCGGCATTGGCGCGGAACGCTCGCTCGGGCTCATCCTCGGCACGATCCACCGCGGTGTAGGCGCCGGCATTGACGATCACATCGGCAGCGGCGGTCTCCACGCAGTCGTTCAGGGAGGACGCATCATCAAGGTCCAATTGCAAGCAGACGGCTCCGCCAGGCAATCGGCCGCTGCGAGTGGTGATCTGCAGGTCTCCAAGCGGCGCCAGGCTGCGCGCCAACTCGAAGCCCACCTGTCCGTTGCCGCCTATGAGGAGCAGTCGCATGGGTCCGCCATCGCCAAGAGGATGCGCAAGCATACCTAGCGCGTCCCGAGCGCTGGGGCCCCGCCGTCAAGAAGAAGCCGAACGCGGCCGCAGCCAGGCTCAGCTGGAAGCGGACTCCGCGCGACGAGCGGCCTTCATCGCGCGCGCATCGACCTTGCGAATCTGCTCGATTCGGCAGGTCTCCTGCTCGAAGCGGACCGAATCGAAACGTGCGTATACGCGAGAACCGGTCGAAGTCAGCGAGATGGCATGCGCGAAATCGAGCCCGTTGCAGGGCTTCCAGACCTCAATCAGCCAGGCCTCGTTGAGACTGGTGTAGACCGCGAAGTGCTCCCGCCCCAGCGAGACCCAGTTCTGCAGGGTTCGCAGATGGAAACTGTCGACCGGCTCGCCGGCAAACTCCTGATATCGCGCGAGGTTGTCGGCATCGCGCTGCTTGGGCGATGAAGACGCGCAGCCTGTCATGGTCAGGGCGCAGCTCAGGAGCGAAAGCAGTGCGGTTCGTGCAGGGGTGGGCTTCATGGTCGCTCTCCAGGTCGGGTGGGCAGGTACGACAGTGGCGTCAACGCAGGCACACGCCTTGCTCGACGCAGGTCAGACTGCAACAGCGCACACAGATACACGGTGAACAAAGGTTCGTGCGCCTCGAAGGCTTGACGGATTCAGGGCTTGCCGCTTTAATAGCGCGCTCTGCGGCGCCCTTCTGGCTCCGCTAGATCGGCCAGGTAGCTCAGTTGGTAGAGCAGGGGATTGAAAATCCCCGTGTCGGGGGTTCGATTCCCTCCCTGGCCACCAGATAACCCCGCGCCCCGCCTAGGTCTTTCCTACGCGGGGCGTTTTTTTTGACCGCCAGTCGCGTCGCGCGGTGCGCGCTGTGGTGATCTGCGGGCGGGCGAACTCGCTCGATCTACGTCTGTGCGCCGGCTGTGTAGAGCAAGCACGCCGGCCTTGACAACCGGGCCGCCCACTGTACGGCGCCGGATCCCGCGCGAATCCGCACGAAGATCGGGCTTTCCCGCTCCGTGGGGCTATCCGGAACCTGTCTGATTTGACGGGTTGATGCTGTGTTGCACCGCAGAACTTCGACTTCACCGGCGTCAGCACTCTTGTTCGCAGCCGCAGGATCGTCCGCCTACGGACCATGACCAGCTGCACCGCATGCCTACGCCTTCACAAACGCGATTGTAATCGCGCTACGGCCGCCGATTCGCGGCAATTCAGACGCTTGCAGCGGGCCCTGTGCCACCGGGTGGAACAGACCCATGACCGGGCACATTGTCCGACGCCACGAATCCGCTCTGGTGCGAGGCAACAGCGCCAGAAGCACGGCGAACTCGGCGCTGCAGACGCACCGCACACGTTTGCGCAATGCGGGCAGATCGCAGCGAAGCTGAACATTGACAGCCCCCCGACCCTTCGTATACTCGCTCCGGGCACTGGCCTGGCATCGGGGGATGTCCAGGCTTGTCAAGGGGAGCAAACCTCCAGACGGCAGCGCCTCCAACGGGAAAACAACCATGCGGGCCGCAATGGCCTGCCCACTCAAGATTTGGGGAACTACCAGATGAAGATGCAGTTCGCAGTGCTGTGCACGATGATCGCTGCCGCGCTTCCGGCCGTGGGGGCTGAGCTGAAGAAAGTCGAGGCGCCCATCAAGGGCCAATACATTGTTGTGTTGAAGGCCGATCCGGATGCACAGAGCCGCCAAGCCTCGCGCGCACCGGGTGCAGTGGATGCACTCTCGGTCGCCGCTGACATGGCGGTCGCCTACGGCCTGGAAGTCGAGCGCGTTTACGAGAACGCACTCAAAGGATTTGTGGTGACCAATGCCAACGAAAAGATCATCAGCCAATTGCTGTGGGATGACCGCGTCGCCTTCGTCGAAGAAGACGGTATGGTCTTTCTGAACCCCACCCAGACTGGCGCGACCTGGGGTCTGGATCGCATCGATCAGCGCGCCCGTCCGTTGAACGGCACCTACATCTACAACACCACCGCCACCAATGTGCGCGCCTACATCATCGACAGCGGCGTGCTCAACTCGCACTCCCAGTTCGGTGGTCGCTCCAGCGGCGGCGCCAGCTACATCAGTGACGGCCGCGGCACCACCGACTGCAACGGTCACGGCACCCATGTCGCCGGCACGGTGGCGGGCTCGGTGCACGGCGTCGCCAAGGGCGCACGGATCGTGCCGGTGCGGGTGTTCGGCTGCACCGGTGGTAGTTCGAACTCGACGATCATCGCGGGCATCGACTGGGTGCGTGCAAACCACATCAAGCCGGCGGTGGCCAACATGAGCCTGGGCGGCGGCGCTTCCGCGGCCACGGATACGGCCACCAACAACCTGATCAACGCGGGCGTCACCGTGGTTGTTGCGGCAGGTAACAACAATGCCAATGCCTGCAACTACTCACCGGCGCGCGTGGCCAATGCGATCACGGTCGGCTCCACCACCAGCACCGATGCGCGCTCGTCGTTCTCGAACTTCGGCACCTGCGTGAATATCTTCGCCCCGGGCAGCAGCATCACCTCCGCCTGGTACACCAGCAATACGGCCACCAACAGCATCAGCGGCACCTCGATGGCGTCGCCGCACGTCGCCGGCGTTGCCGCGCTGTACCTGGCTGGTGCGCCTTCAGCCACCCCGGCCACGGTGCGCACTGCCATCTACAACAACGCCACTCTCAACGTGGTTACGAGCCCAGGCACGGGTTCACCGAACCGCCTGCTGTACTGGCAGTAAGCCGTCCTGTCAGATCTGACAGGCGCGCAAAAACCCGTTTAGATGCAAGATCTCTGCCGCAGCCTTCTGGCTTGCATGCAGCAACCGATGGGTAGGTTTCGCGGCGGCCTCAGGGCCGCCGCTTTTTTTGCTCGGCTACGTGGAGCACCAGCTTAAGGAGCCGGTCCGAAGAACCGTGTCGTATGCTTGATGACCAGCTCGGGGTTGTCGACGCTCTCGATTCGCAGCTGCACGTCGCGGCGCCCGACGACAGCGCCGGCTTCCGCGCGCAGGGTAAAGGAGCGATTGACGACCTCTTCGGCGGCTGCCGCAATCTCCAGCGGCTCTTCCACCAGCATCACCCCATTGCCCTCCTGCACGATCACCCTGAAGAGCTGCGGCGCGGGCTGTTTGTTGATGAGCTTCAGCGTGTAGGCGTTCTCAATGCTGCCGTCTCCTGCGACGCGATTGAGGGCATTGCGGTCACGCAGCACGTCGACATTGACGGGTTGCAGATGGGTGACGCCCCACAGCCAGCCCGCGAAGATCACAGACAGCAGTAGACCGTAGAAGATCACTCGTGGACGCAGCACCCGGGTCGGCCTGTCGTCGACCGCATTCTGGGTGGTGTAGCTGATCAGACCGCGCGGGAAGTTCATCTTGTCCATGACTTCATCGCAGGCATCGATGCAGGCGCCGCAGGCGATGCACTCGTACTGCAGACCATTGCGGATATCGATGCCCGTGGGGCACACCTGCACGCAGATCGTGCAGTCGATGCAGTCGCCGAGATCGTCCGTGCTGCGTACCTGTGGGGCAGCGCTGGTGTCGAGATCATCCACCGCCAGCGCGGTGGTGGCGCGCGCGGCCACCCGCGACTGCCCACGCATTGCAGCGTGCGCAGCGGCAATCACAGCCGCCGTGGCGGCCCGCACGTCCAGCAGCCCGCGTGCGCGTACCAGCACACTGCCCAGGCCACGCTTGCGCGGCCCCCGCGGCTCGCCGCGCATCGGGTTGTAGCTGATGATCAGGGTGTTGCGATCGAACATCGCGCTCTGGAAGCGCGCGTAGGGGCACATGTATTTGCAGACCTGCTCGCGCAGCACACCGGCATTGCCCCAGGTAGCCAACGCGTAGAACAGCACCCAGAAGGTCTCCCACGGCCCCCACGAAAAGCTCAGCAGGCGCGCGCCAAGATCGGTGATCGGGGTGAAAAATCCGACGAAGGTGAAACCGGTCCACAGCGCGAACACCAGCCAGACGCTGTGCTTGCCTGCCTTGCGCAGCAGCTTGTCGCGCGTCCAGGGCGAGGCGTCCAGCTTCATCTGCTTGGCGCGGTCACCCTCGAAGAAGCGCTCCATCCACACGAAGACCTCGGTCCAGACGGTCTGCGGACAGGCATAGCCACACCATAATCGCCCGGCCAGGGCGGTGAAGAAGAACAGCGCGAGGCCGGCGAGGATCAACAGCACCGCCAGGAAGATGAAATCCTGCGGCCAGAAGTTCAGCCCGAAGACGTAGAATTTGCGCGCCGGCAGATCGAACAGCACAGCCTGACGGCCATCCCAGCGAAACCACGGGAACACGTAATAGATGCCCAGCAGCACCCACACCGCGAGGTTGCGCAGGCGCGTGAAGCGGCCCTTGACCTCACGCGGATACACTTTGCCCTCGGATGCGTAGAGCGCATTGCCGCCACCGGTGAGCACCGACGGAATCTCGGTTGCCATGGCTCAGCGCTCCTCAGGCAGCGGACGGTTGAAGCGGCTGGCCGGCCGCAACAGGATCCAGGTGAACAGGCTGGAGCTGGCCGTGCACAGCCAGAACACGAAGAACCCGAAGCTGTAGCCGAACTCGCGGCTGATGGCCCAGTCCGGGAAAGTCAGCTCCTGCAGCGCCAGCGGGTCGACGAAGGCAAAGAACACCATCGTGGCGACGCCGGCGGCAAAGAAACTGGGCCACAGGATCGCGCCGAGTCGCTGGACCAGCGGGCGCGGTGGATGATCGAAATGAACGGGGGTGTCGGAACTCATGGTCGGCAGCCTTCTGGCCTGGGCCTGCGGGATGCCGAAGCTTCCCACGCGCTTGCCGCTGTCCACCCCCGGTTGGATCAAATTCCGGCGCACAAATGCGCGTGCGCCCGGGCCGATGCCCGGGCGCACGCGTGGTTCTGCCAGTGAACCGGATCAGTGCCCGCTGGCTTGGGCGCCTCTGCCTTGGCTCAACGAGTACACGTAGGCCGACACCAGGCGCGCGCGATCGGCACCGATGATGGGTTCATGCGGCGGCATCATGCCGTTGCGGCCCTTGATGATGCCTTCGCGAATGCTGGCCAGATCGCTGCCATACAGCCAAACGTCGTCAGCGAGATTGGGCGCGCCAAGCATCGGATTGCCCTTGCCGTCGACGCCATGACAGGCCGCGCAAACGCCTTCGAAGCGGGCTCTGCCGGCGGCGGCCAGCGCCGGGTCGGCGCGCATGCCGGACAGGCTCTGCACGTAGACCGAGACCTCGGCAATGGCCTGGTCCGAGCCCAGCACCGCGCCGAAGGGCGGCATGGCGGCCTGACGTCCATTCAGCACCGTGTGCAGGATGTCGTCCGGGTTGCCACCCCAGTTCCAGGTGTTGTCGGTGAGGTTCGGAAAGCCGCGGCTGCCGCGTGCATCCGAGCCATGACACATGGCGCAGTTGTTGGCGAACACCGACTGCCCGAGCGACAGGGCCTTGGCGTCCGCTGCCAGCTGCGGAATCGCAACGCTGGCGAACTGGGCGAACAGTGGCGCAACTCGTGCTTCGTTCTCGGCCTGCTCGACATCGTGCTGTCCCACCGATGACCAGCCACCGATGCCGGCGAACGAGCCCACGCCCGGGTAGTAGATGAGGTAGCCGACGCTGAACACGATAGTGATGTAGAACAGGTTCACCCACCACTTCGGCATCGGCTTGTTGTATTCAGTCAGGTCACCGTCCCAGGTGTGGCTGGTGTCCTCCGCCTTTGCATCGCCGGGGCGGCTGCGTCCGGTGAAGTAGATCAACAGCACGCAGCCGACCAGATTGATGACGACCAGGGCTGCGATGTAAGAGGTCCAGAAGGCGCTCATGGGGCTTTCTCACGTGTGCGTTGGGTGGTGCCGTGGGACGGTGGGCCGTCTTCCAGCGGCAGCTGCGCAGCGGCGTCGAATTCCGCCTTGCGCTTGCTGCTGTAGGCCCAGAACACCCCGACAATGAAGGCGATGAACAGCGCGACGGTCAGTAGCCCCGAGAAGGTTCCCTGGCTCATGGCGCACCCGCCTGTTCAGCGACAGCGGGCGTCACACCAGGCCGTGGAGCATGCTTGCCCAGCCCCTGCAGGTAGGCAACCAGCGCGTCCAGCTCGGTCTTGCCGGCCAGCACCGCGGCAGCGCCTTCGATCTCTTCCTCGGTGTAGGGGTCGCCGATGGTGCGCAATGCCCGCATGTGGCTGACGATGCTGTCGGGGTTGATCTGGTTGTCGGCAAGCCAGGAGTAGGCCGGCATATTCGACTCCGGAACAACATCGCGCGGGTTCAGCAGATGCACGCGGTGCCAGTCGTCCGAGTAGCGGCCACCGACGCGAGCCAGATCCGGCCCGGTGCGCTTGCTGCCCCACTGGAAGGGCCGGTCGTAGACCGACTCACCCGCCAGTGAATAGTGGCCATAGCGCTCGGTCTCGAAGCGCAGCGTGCGCACCATCTGCGAATGGCAGTTGTAGCAGCCCTCGCGGATGTACACATCGCGCCCGGCAAGCTCCAGCGGCGGGTACGGTTTGATACCCGGGAGCGGTTCGATTGCTTCAGCCTGGAACATCAGCGGCACAATCTGCGACAGGCCGCCAAAGGAGATCGCGACAGCGATCAGGATGCCCATCAGGCCGATGTTTTTTTCGATCTTTTCATGGTTCATGGTCATTCCCTTTGGGGCGCCGCGGCGCCCCGCGACGTCAAGCGTGGGCCGGCTCGATGGCGGGCGGCAGGACCGGTGTGTCTTCGACTTGCTTGGCCAACTGGTAGGTCTTGAAGACGTTGTAGGCCATCAACAGCATCCCGCTGAGCACGAGCACGCCGCCGAGCAGTCGCACCAGGTAATAGGGATAGGTGGCGACCAGCGACTCCACGAAGGTGTAGGTCAAGGTGCCGTCTTCGTTGTTGGCGCGCCACATCAAGCCCTGCATCACGCCAGCGATCCACATCGAGGCGATGTAGAACACCACGCCGATGGTGTGCACCCAAAAGTGGGTATCGATCAGCTTGACCGAGTACATCTGGGTCAGGCCCAGCAGGCGGGGCATCAGCGCATACAGCGACCCGACCGTGATCATCGCGACCCAGCCCAGCGCACCGGAATGCACATGACCGATTGTCCAATCCGTGTAGTGCGACAGCGAGTTGACCGTCTTGATCGACATCATCGGGCCCTCGAAGGTGCTCATGCCGTAGAACGACAGGGCGACGATAAGGAACTTCATGATCGGGTCAGTGCGCAACTTATGCCAGGCACCCGACAGGGTCATCATGCCGTTGATCATGCCGCCCCAGCTCGGCGCCAGCAGCACCAGCGAGAACACCATACCCAGGCTCTGCGCCCAGTCGGGCAGCGCGGTGTACTGCAGGTGATGCGGGCCGGCCCACATGTAGATGGCGATCAGGGCCCAGAAGTGCACGATCGACAGCCGGTACGAGAACACCGGGCGGCCGGCCTGCTTTGGAATGAAGTAGTACATCATTCCGAGGAAAGCGGCGGTCAGGAAGAAGCCGACTGCGTTGTGGCCGTACCACCACTGGGTCATCGCATCGACCGAGCCACTCAGGATGCCGTAGCTCTTGAAGCCCGACACCGGCAGCGCGAGGTTGTTGCCGATGTGCAGCACGGCGATCGTGATGATGTAGGCCGCGAAGAACCAGTTGGCCACGTAGATGTGCTTGACCTTGCGCTTGACGATGGTGCCGAAAAACACCACCCCGTAGGCCACCCAGATCACCGTGATCAGCCAATCGATCGGCCACTCCAGCTCGGCGTACTCCTTGCCTTGCGTCAGCCCCAGCGGCAGGGTGATCGCCGCGAGCACGATCACCAGTTGCCAACCCCAGAAGGTGAAGGCCGCCAGCTTTTCGGCGAACAGGCGTGCATGGCATGTGCGCTGGACGATGTAGTAACTGGTGGCAAACAGTGCCGAGCCACCGAAGGCGAAAATCACCGCATTGGTATGCAGCGGACGCAAGCGCCCGTAGGACAGCCAGGAGATCCCGGCCGTGAGATCAGGCCAGTACAGCTGGGCGGCGATGATCACCCCAACCAGCATGCCCACGATGCCCCAGATCACGGTCATCACCGCGAACTGGCGCACTACCTTGTCGTTGTAGAACGCAGATTTATCTATCGCCATCGCCATTGGGGCGTCCCCTCGTTCCAGGTCGGAGGCAAGTGTGGCGGTGCGACATTCGGCCGCAGTTGATCTGAGTCAAAGGCCTTGCCGCACAGATCGCTTCGCATTCGGCGCAAAGTGCAAGCTATTGATTCCAATGGATCGCTGCCCCCTATACTGGGCACGCCATGACGCCCGAAACGCTCCCGTCGGACACCCGCTGCTCCACCTTGGTCGAACGCGAACAGATCGAGGACTGGGCGCGCGCACTGGGCTTCCAGGCAGTCGGTGTCAGCGGCATCGATCTGGGCGCTGACGAGGCCCATCTGATCGATTGGCTGCAACAGGGCTGTCACGGCGAGATGGACTACATGCAGCGCCACGGAACGCTGCGCTCGCGGCCCGCCGAACTGGTGCCGGGAACGCTGCGGGTGATCTCGGCGCGGATGGACTATCTACCGGAAGGACAGGCCGAGGCCGAGGCCGTGCTGGCCGACCCGCAGATCGGCTATGTGTCGCGCTATGCGTTGGGGCGCGACTATCACAAGCTGCTGCGCAGTCGGCTGCAGAAGCTGGCCGACCGCATCACCGAGGCCGCAGGCCCGTTCGGCTATCGCGTGTTCACCGATTCCGCACCGGTGCTGGAGAAAGCGCTGGCGCGCAACGCGGGCCTGGGCTGGATCGGCAAGCACAGCAATCTGATCGACAGCCGCAGCGGCAGCTGGTTCTTCCTCGGCGAGATCTACACCACCCTGCCGCTGCCGGTCGACGCGCCCGCCAGCAACCACTGCGGCAGCTGCACGCGCTGTATCAGTGCCTGCCCCACCGCAGCGATCGTCGCGCCCTACCGCGTCGACGCGCGTCGCTGCATCTCCTACTTGACCATCGAGTTGGGCGGGGCGATCCCAGAGGAATTCCGCGCTCCGATGGGCAACCGCATTTACGGCTGCGACGACTGTCAGCTGGCCTGCCCGTGGAACAAGTTCGCCCGGCTCAGCGCCGAGCCCGACTTCCGCGCCCGACATGCGCTGGACTCCACCAGCCTAGTAGAGCTGTTTGGCTGGGACGAAGCGGAGTTTCTGCGCCGTACCGAGGGCTCGGCGATTCGCCGCATCGGCCATGAGCGCTGGCTGCGCAACATCGCGGTGGCGCTGGGCAATGCACCACCCTCGCCCGCCGTTGTGCAGGCGCTGAGCGCACGCGCCAATGACGCTTCGGAACTGGTGCGCGAGCATGTGCAGTGGGCGCTGCAACGCCAGCAATCGGCCGGTTAGCGCAGCTCGGGCACCAGCGACTCGAGCAGGCTGCGGGTAACTGCATCACCGGCGGGCTCACCGCCCGACAGAGCCGGCAGCAGTTGGTTCGCAAGACGCTTGCCAAGCTCCACGCCCCACTGGTCAAACGCATTGATGTCCCACAGCAGCGATTGCGCGTACACCGAGTGCTCATACAGCGCCAGCAGCGCGCCGAGGCTGTGCGGTGTGAGCGCGTCCAGCAGCAGCAAGATGCTAGGCCGTCCGCCCGGGTAGTGCCGGTGAGGATCGCTGCTGGCGCTGCCGCAGGCCAAGGCCTCGCACTGCGCCAACAGGTTGGACAACAGCGCCCGATGATTCCCGGCGTAGGCGTGTGCAGGCTTGACCACGCCGATGAAGTCAGCCGCCACCACCTGGGTGCCCTGATGCAGTGCCTGGAAGAACGAATGCTGGCTGTTGGTACCGGTGCCGCCCCAGACCACCGGAACCGTATCGACCGCCACCGCATTGCCCGACAACTCGACTCGCTTGCCCAGACTTTCCATCACCAGTTGCTGGAGGAAGGCAGGCAGCAAAGCCAAGCGCTCGTCATAAGGCAGCACGGCTTGAGTCGACAGACCGAGAATGTCGCGATTCCAAACCGCCACGAGCGCATGCAGCACCGGCAGGTTCCGATCCAGCGGCGTCTGCAGTGCGTGCGCATCCATCGCTGCAGCACCCGCCAACAGATCGTCAAAGCCGGTGCGCCCCAGGGCCAGCCGGATCGACCAGCCCACCGCTGACCACAGCGAAAAACGCCCGCCGACCCAGTCCCACATCGGCAGCACGCGCGTTTCATCGATGCCGATCGCCGCAGCGCGTTGCGTATTGGCGGTGACTGCGTAAAGCCGACTGTCGTCGCCCAGCCAATCTCGCAGGATCGCGCCGTTGAGCTGGGTTTCCTGGGTGGTGAAGCTCTTCGAGACCAGCAGCACAGCGGTGTGCTTCGGGTCCAGCCGGGGCAGCAGGCGCGCGGTGGCGCTGCCATCGACATTGGTCAGGAAATGAATGCGGAAGCGGCCATTGGCGAACTCCTGCAGGGCGTCGACCACCAGCCGCGGCCCGAGATCGCTGCCGCCAATGCCGACGCTGACGATGTCGGTCACGGTGCTGGATTCTAGTTCCACGCACAGCTGTTCCATCCGCTGACGCGTTGCCAACACTTCAGCGCGGGCGGCCCGGGCGATCGGGCTTTCACCGAGGTCTGAGCGCAAGGCCGTATGCAGTGCAGGCCGCTGCTCGGTCGGATTGACCTCGTCGCCATTCATCAGGCGCTCGAATCCGCCGACGAGATCGGCCACTTCTGCCGACGCCAGCAGCACCTGCAGTGCCTCGGCATCAAGCTTCTGCCGGGCCAGTCCCAGCCGGATGCCAATGGCGGACACAGCGAACTCGCGTTCCCGCTGCGGCTCGGCGCAGAGTTCGGACAGCGGTAGGGCAGCAAGCCGTGCGGCCTGCTGCTGCAGCCGTGGGAGGTCCAGTTTCATGCAGGGGTCGGCCTTCAGCGTGGCGGGCGTTGGCCGGCAGATTATCAGCCGCGGACTGCTCTTGATGGCGCTCGGAGCGTGCAGGGCGACACGGCCAATTGGCGACTATGCGTTGCTTTCGCGCAACACCACCAGAAAGGGACCGTGTCTGCTCCGCAAGCAAGCCGATTCGGAACACGCAACCCGTTGAAAAGAAAAAAAACCCTCGCAGGAAACCCTGCGAGGGTGGAAACGGAGTGACGATTACCTAGCGATACGCCCTGCTGCTCTAGAAGTCTTCGCGCTTTGAGGTCGCGCAGACCTGTCGAGACAGTGGCTAAGCTACAGGCACTGACGAAAAAAAACAACACCCGCGACGTTTTTTTGCAACTTGACTGTGTATTGAGGTCTGGAACCGTAGAAACGCAGTCCAGATCAGCTGCAGGCGAAGCTGAGATTGTCGATCAGCCGCGTGGCACCCAGCCGTGCAGCGATCAATGCGACCCGCGTGCCGGGTCCGAGCGCATCTGGCTCCACCAGGTTGTCCGGCTGGCGCAACACCGCGTAGTCGACCGTGAAGCCCTCTGCCTCCAGCGCAGCATTGGCCCAGGTTTCGACCTGGATCTGCGCTTCGCCGGCCTGCGAACGCCGCGCCATTGACTGCAGCGTCTCGAAGATGCGCGCGGCGCGTTGACGCTGCTCAACATCCAAGTACTGATTTCGCGAACTCATGGCCAAACCGTCGGTCTCGCGTACGGTGTCCCCCGCCACGATCTGCAGCGGGAAGCCCAAGTCGCTCACCATATGGCGGATCACCTGCAGCTGCTGGAAGTCCTTGCTGCCAAACACCGCCAGGTCCGGCTGGGCCAGATTGAACAATCGAGCAACCACGGTGGCCACGCCGGCGAAATGGCCCGGCCGGTGTGCGCCGCACAGGACGTTCGACAGTCCCGGCACCTCCACCTTGACCGCACGCTCGATCCCCAGGGGATACATGACTTCCACCGAAGGCAAGAACAGAAGGTCGCATCGGGCGGCATCCAGCGCAGCTGCGTCGCCCTCCAAGGTTCGCGGGTAGCGCGAGTAGTCTTCGTTCGGGCCGAACTGGGTCGGGTTGACGAAAATGCTGCAGATCACGCGCTGCGCCAGCCCGCGGGCCTGCTCGATCAAGGCCAAATGGCCGCGATGCAGGTTCCCCATCGTGGGCACGAAGGCGATGCGATCGCCCGCAGCTCGCCACTGCGCCACTCGCGCGCGCAGCTCCGCCGCGCTTTCGATGCGTTCAAGACTCATTGGAAGCTGTGCTCCTGGGTGGGAAAGCTGCCTTTGCGCACCGCTTCAGCGTAGGCCACGAAGGCTGCCTCGACGGTGCCGGCGCCGGCCAGGAAGTCCTTGACGAAGCGCGGCCTGCGGCCGGGCGTGACGCCAAGCAGGTCATGCATCACCAGCACCTGCCCGTCGCACTGCAGACCGGCGCCGATGCCGATGGTGGGAATGGCGATATCGGCTGTGATCTCAGCGGCCAGCGCCGCCGGCACGCATTCGAGCACCAGCATTTCGGCGCCGGCCTCGGCGACCCGCCGCGCATCCTCGCGCAGCCGCAGGGCTGCTTCGGCATCGCGACCCTGCACCCGATAGCCGCCGAGCTTCAGCACCGACTGCGGCGTCAGGCCCAGGTGCGCGCATACCGGGATATCGCGGGCGCTCAGGTATTCGATGCTGTCGAGCACATGCCCTGCTCCCTCCAGCTTGACCAAGGCGGCGCCACCTTCGGCCTGCAGGCGTGCAGCGGCCTCCAGCGCGCGCTGCGGACTGGCGTAACTCTGATACGGCATGTCCGTCATCAGCACCGCTCGGCGCAGGCCGCGGGCCACGGCAGCAGAGTGATAGACCATCTGATCGACCGTCACCGGCAAGGTGCTGGAGTGGCCCTGAACCACCATGCCAAGCGAATCGCCCACCAACACGAGATCAACGCCGGCGGCATCCATCACCGCCGCAAAGCTAGCGTCATACGCGGTCAGGCACACGATGCGCTGCGCCTGGGCTTTCATCTTTCGGAATGAAGGAACGTTAAGCGGGGCGGCGATCGGCGCTCCCGGTTCGGCGCTGTACATGGCGAGGGTCCTGGGGCAGAACGGCTGCAGCCGAGGGCCGCAGCTCGCGAAACGTCTCGGCGCGGGCGTCTCCGGATCGCTCCGGCCACGCCGCGGATGGGACACGCATGCTACCGAATCAAGCCCGCCAGCTGGCGGCCCGCCGCCGCGCGATCAAGCTTCCAGACGGACGATGCCCTGTGCATCCAATGTGGTGGCAATCTCGGCTGCACAACCGTGTGGATCGAGCCGCAGCGTCGGGGCGATCTCAGCCAACGGCAGCATCACGAACGCGCGCTCATGCATGCGTGGATGCGGCAGCTGCAGTCGCGGCAGGTCGATGCGTTCGCTGCTGAACAGCAGAAGATCAAGATCCAGCACACGCGGACCCCAGCGCCGCGCACGCACGCGGCCTGCGGCGCGCTCGATTCCCAGCAGGGCGTCCAGCAGAGCCAGTGGCTCGAGCGTGGTCTCAAGCTCGGCCACGGCGTTGACGAAATCAGGTTGATCGAGCTCACCCCATGGTGGAGTGCGATACAGGCTGGACCTCCGCAGCACTTGCGTGCCGGGCAGTCGCCCCAACTCGGAAATGGCCTGCACGAGCTGGCGCCGGGGCTCGCCGATATTGCTGCCCAAAGCGACAAAAACGCCAGGCACTGCGGCCATCACCAGGAATCAGCTGCGACGCCCACCGCGACGGCGGCGACGCGGTCGGCCAGCGCTCGGAGCTGCCTGCTTGTCCAAGCGCTCGGACAGGCTGGTGTCGTCCAGTTCCAGTGTGTCACGCCACCACTCGCACTCGGACATCAACTCCGGCACCACGGTCGCGCGCAGCTCCAAGAAGTCGAACGCAGCCTTGAAGCGTGGATGCTGGCGCAGGCGGAATACGCGCTTGCGCTGGCGCAGGGGGAAGCGAGACTGCAGGAACCAGATCTCGTGCATCGGCACGCTGAAACGCCGCGGGATGCCGATGCGTTCGGTCTGACGCAGGGTGACGCGATCGGCAGCACGCTGCTCCGCTACCGCCAGATCGGCCCCCTCATCCAGCATGCGCGCCAGCTCCTGCGCATAGGCAGGCCACAACAGTGCCGCGAACAGATAGGCCGGCGTTACCGGCTTGTCCTCGGTGACCCGCAGGTCGGTATTGCGCAGGCCTTCGATCATCAGCGCGCGGCACTGACCGCTGCCGTCCGCGGCAAGTGCATCCGCGGCATCCGGGAACATCACCGGCAGCAAACCGTTGGCTTCAAGGCTACGCAGGCTGGGCACCCCGTGCCCGGACATGAACATCTTCAGCGACTCGTCGAACAGTCGCGCGCTGGAGGCATCGGCGAGCAGGCCAGCCATGCGCGGGATCGGCTCGGCGGCTTCAGGCGAAATCGTGAAGCCCAGCTTGGCCGAAAGCCGCACCGCGCGAAGCATCCGCACCGGGTCTTCGCGATAGCGCTCTTCGGGATCGCCGATCAAACGCAGCCGCCGCGCCATCACATCGTCGTAGCCGCCGACGAAATCGCGCACCGAGAAGTCTTCGATCGCGTAATACAAGGCGTTGGCGGTGAAGTCGCGGCGCACCGCATCGTCCTCGATGCTGCCGTAGACGTTGTCGCGGACGAGCACACCGTTGTCGATTTCGCGATCGCCCGAGCCATCGTCGGCGCTGGCGCGAAACGTGGCGACTTCGATGATCTCCGGCCCGAACACCACATGGGCGAGGCGGAAGCGGCGACCGATCAGCCGGCAGTTGCGGAACAGATGCCGCACTTCGTCGGGCGTAGCGCTGGTGGCGACGTCGAAATCTTTGGGCGCGCCGCCGATCAGAAGATCTCGAACGGCGCCGCCGACCAGATATGCGCCGAAACCGGCCTCATGCAGGCGGTACAGCACTCGCAGTGCATTGGGGCTGATCTGCTTGCGCGAGATGCAGTGTTCGGAACGCGGAATGATACGCGGCTGAAGGATTTGTGGATGCACGGGGTAGTCAGGACTCGAACGAATGGCCCACTTCAAGGGCAGACTGCAGTGGCGCGATTGCGCAGCACTGTCACGGGCGGGCAGAAGCAGGGCAAAGCCATGCACTGCAGGTGCGCCGGAGCATTGTCAGCCGGCGTCATCCTGCCTATACTAGCGGTTCAACTTGAGGCTGAACACCACGCTCCCTTCGTCTAGCGGCCCAGGACGTCGCCCTCTCAAGGCGAAAACACGAGTTCGAACCTCGTAGGGAGCGCCACCTCTTTCTTCGTTCAGCTGCATCCGACCTTTCGGTCCAGAGCGCCCCAATGCCCTTCGTCGTCACCGAGAATTGCATCAAATGCAAGTTCACCGACTGTGTTGAAGTTTGCCCGGTCGACTGCTTTCACGAAGGCCCGAACTTTCTTGTGATCGATCCAGACGAGTGCATCGACTGCACCCTCTGCGAACCCGAGTGTCCGGCCAACGCGATCTTCCCACTGGATGATGTCCCGGCCGGCCAGGAAGCTTTCATCACCCTGAACGCTGAGCTCAGTCCGCTGTGGCCGGTGATCACGGTTCGCAAAGAATCTCCAGCCGACGCCGAGAGCTGGAACGGCAAACCGAACAAGCGCGACCTGCTCGAACGCTAGCTGCCGGCCCCACCCTCTCATCGAAAACGCAGAAGGCGAGCCGCGGCTCGCCTTCTGCTTTTCGGCGGCTCTCAGGCCGCGCGAATCACAACAGGCGCGTGCGCAGCTCGCCGAGCAGAGCAGCCGCAGCCGAGGTGGTCGCTTCGCGACCGTCCGTGGTGACTGCCGAGATCCGCGCGCCTTGGCCTTCTTCAGCGGCACGGACCAGCAGGCTCTCGCCGCGGAAGGTGATGTTGTAGGCACCGACCAATTCAACCCGCTCGCCGATCACCACACCTTCGATCCGATCCAAGGCGAGACCGACCCGGCGCCACGCCGAGGCTTTGCTGTCGGCGACCACGAAGGCCGCCGAGGCCACGGGCGCGGCGGCAGATGCCGCCGGCGTGGTCGCTGCGGGAACCCGCATCGCCTGGGTGGTGTTCGGCAGGCTCAGGTCGGGCGGAACCTCCAGCGGACGGTTCTCCGGGCTCTGCGCGTAGGGACTCGCCGAGCGGAACCAGCTGCACCCGGACAGTGCCAGCAGGCTGGCGGCCAGGGCGATCGAGATCGCGGTGCGCGACAGCGCGTTGGGTTTGGTCATCGTGACTCTCCAATGAAAAGCGGATCGATCGAAAGCTCGGCGGATGCCGCGAACTCGGTCGTAGCGAGCTCGGGCAGCAAAGCCTCGAGCGCGGGTCGGTTGTCTGCCGAAAGGCAGGTCAGTGGCAGGCGCGGCACATCGCTGCCGAGCCCCTTGTGCGCCAGCAGCGCCTTGAGCGGAACGGGGTTGGATTCGCAGGCCAGAAAGGCGAACAGCGGCGCCAGCTTGGCTTCAATCGCGGCCACCGCATCGGCACGCCTGGCACGCGCCAGATCGCTTAGCCGGCGCATCGTCGCGGGTACGACGTTGGAGGCCACCGAAATCACGCCATCAGCCCCCGCCAGCATCGCCCGGCCACAGGTCGGGTCATCGCCGCTGAGAATGGTGAAATGATCCGAACGCAACGCCAGCAGTGCCTGCATGCGCTCGTGCTCGGTGCGCGCTTCCTTGATGCCGATGATGCGTGGGTGCCTGGCAAGCTCCGCGACAGTCGCAGGCAGCAGGTCACAACCGGTTCGCGAGGGCACGTTGTAGAGAATGATCGGCAGCTCGCCTTCATCGGCGACCCGCTCGAAGTGGGCGCGCAGACCGTGCTGGCTGGGCCGCACATAGGGCGGTGTGACCACCAGCGCCGCATGCGCACCGGCGCGAGCCGCCAAACGCGTTTGAGAAACCGTCTTGCGGGTGTTGGCCAGGCCGGTGCCGGCAATCACCGCCATCGGTCCGGCCAGGCGCAACGCGATCTCGATCAACTGCTGCAGCTCGGCATCGTCAAGCGCGCTGCCTTCGCCGGTGGAGCCGGCGACGACCAGCCCTTCTGTACCGCCAACGCGCTGCGCATCTACCAGGCGCGCCCAGGCATCAAGGTCGAGCGCGCCGTCCTCAGCGCCGCGGGCCGCGACAAAAGGCGTCGCAAGCGCGGTCAGACAACCGGTGATTCGCACGAGCAACCTCTCGATCCAGATGGGGTGCGACCCGCCGGGCGGCGAATCGGGCGGCCTCGCGCGCGCTAGTTGCGAGCCAAGGCAGCCCGCGATGGTACTGGCGCCGACAATCGGCGGACAAGTCCGGCCCCGCTCGCGTCACCCGCTGTTCATTTGCCACGCCGCCAGCGCCGCAGCCGCACTCAGGGTGCGCGAGCGGTTAAGCTAGCGGCCGAACTGTTGATGCCCGGAAACCGTCTTGAGCGACCCCTCGCCCCGCCCCCAAACCAATGAGAACTACCTGCTGATCAACGCGTTCTCGGTGCATCCCGAGTCGCCTCTGCTGTCGGTTTCGCGCCGGATTGCCGACAGTGGCTGCAATCTGGTCGACGCCCGGCTGTCGACCGTGGGCCGCGATGTATCGGTCGTGGCGCTGGCCGTTGGCTCATGGGACGCTGTCGCCAAGCTTGAGTCCGCGCTGGCCCGCCTGGAACGTGAGGAAGGACTGCGTCTGGTCTGGTATCGCACCGGCCCAAAGCCGCTGCAGAGCAACCTGCTGCCCTACATTGTCGAGGTCGTGGCCGCCGACAAGCCGGGCATTCTGTTCCAGCTGGCCGACTTCTTCGACCGCCAGGGCATCACCATCGAAAGCCTGCACAGCACCCGCTACCGCGCAATGCAAACCGGCGCCGACATGTTTTCGGCCCAGGTCACCATCGGCATTCCCGCCAACATGCACATCGCCGCCTTGCGCGATGACTTCCTCGAGTTCTGCGACCACCTGAACCTGGACGCGATCATGGACCCGATGAAGTTCTGAGCATGGCCGAGACCCTGTCCCTGCCCGCACTCAGCGTTGCGCTCGGCAACGGCAGCACGCTTGATCTGGCCAGCTTGCGCGGGCGTTGGGTGGTCATCTATGCCTACCCCAAGGACAGCACGCCCGGCTGTACCCGCGAGGGCCAGGATTTCCGCGATCTGCAGACGCAGTTCGAGGCGCTCGGCGCGCAGGTGTTTGGCCTCTCGCGAGATTCTGTCAACTCACACGCCCGCTTCGCCGAGAAGCAGGGTTTCAAGTTCGATCTGATCAGCGACCCCGACGAAACGCTGTGCAACGCGCTTGGCGTGATCCAGGAAAAAAGCCTGTACGGCCGCCGTTTCATGGGCGTCGAACGCAGCACGTTCCTGTTCGCGCCGGACGGCAGCGCCGCGCGGATCTGGCGCAAAGTGAAGGTGCCGGGCCATGCGCAGGCGGTGCTCGACGCACTCAAGGTGCTGGCGGATGGCTGAGCGCCCCTTGCGCCGGCCTGCGGTTTCGCGTCGGCCTGCGGTCGGCGTTCGCTCCTACAAAGCCCCACGGCCCGCAGCGCCAAACGCTGCGGGCCGTTTCGTTTCCCCCTGCCCCACCGCCTGAGGAAGACGCGCCGATGATGAGCCATGGCAAGCGGATCTACGTGCTCGACACCAATGTGCTGATGCACGACCCGACCGCGCTGTTCAAGTTCGAGGAACACGACGTCTACCTGCCGATGGTCGTTCTTGAAGAGCTCGACGCCGGCAAGAAAGGCACCTCCGAGGTCGCCCGCAACGCCCGCCAGGTCAGCCGCTTCATCAATGAGCTGATCGAAACCAATGGTGCGGAAAACATTTCTTCGGGCCTGCGTCTGGTGCGCCCGCAGGCGCTGCAGCTGCGCGCGAATCCGACGATCGGCCGGCTGCTGTTCCAGACCGCTGCACTCGACACCCAGAAGCGCGCCGGCAATCCGCTGCCGGACAACCAGATCCTGGCCTCCTGCCTGGTCCTGCGCGAGCAGCGCGCTGACGGCGAAGTGGTGCTGGTGTCGAAAGACATCAACCTGCGGATCAAGGCCAGTATTGTTGGCGTGCCCGCTGAGGACTACGAGAACGACCGCGCGCTGGATGATTTCAGCCTGTTGTTCAGCGGCGTACGCGAACTGCCCGAAGACTTCTGGGACACCCACGAGCAGGACCTGCGCTCGTGGATCGAGCGTGGCCACACCTACTACGAGATCCGCAGCAGCGAGGCAGAGGACTGGCGCCCGAACGAGTTCCTGTGCTTCGCCGGAGATGAGGAAGCCGAACTGCGGGTGGTCGGCCCGCGCGACGACCGCGTGGTGCTGCAGCTGGTCGACAACTTCCGCAGCAGCGCGCGCCAGGTCTGGGGCGTCAGCGCGCGCAACCGCGAGCAGAACTTCGCGCTCAACGCCTTGATGGACCCGGAGATCGACTTCGTCACCCTGCTTGGCACCGCCGGAACCGGCAAGACCCTGCTGGCGCTCGCAGCTGGCCTCGCGCAGACGCTGGATCAGCAGCGCTATCGCGAGATCATCATGACCCGCGCCACCGTCAGCGTCGGCGAGGACATCGGTTTTCTGCCCGGCACCGAAGAGGAAAAGATGACGCCGTGGATGGGCGCGCTGACCGACAACCTCGAAGTGCTGACCAGCCCGCAGGAAGGCGGCTCCTGGGGCCGCGCGGCGACCAATGAACTGCTCGCCTCGCGGATCAAGATCCGCTCGATGAACTTCATGCGCGGACGCACGTTTTTGTCACGCTACGTGATCATCGACGAGGCGCAAAACCTGACGCCCAAGCAGATGAAAACCCTGCTGACCCGCGCCGGCCCCGGCACCAAGATGATCTGCCTCGGCAATGTCGAACAGATCGACACGCCCTACCTGACCGAGACCACCTCCGGCCTGACCTATGCGGTCGACCGCTTCCAGAACTGGCCGCACAGCGCGCATATCACCCTGCGTCGCGGCGAGCGCTCGCGGCTGGCTGATTTTGCGTCTGAGGCGTTGTAGCTGGAGAGGATTGCCACCAAAGAAAAAGATCCGCTTGCTGGATGTCCCAGCAAGCGGATCTGATGGTCAAACAGTAACCAACCACGACTACAGCCCGCACCACATGTGCGCGCTACCAGAAGTGAAACGACTACCCGGGAATCTGGTCGGGTCGTTCGAAGAACGACCAGTCTCCGTTTTGGTCACGCGTCAACACGCCCTGGTATTCACCGTCTACGAAAAGCAGCCATGCACCACTCCCGTCGTCCCCGATGACGAGGGGGATAGGTTCGTAGGTCGGGCCATCGCTCTTGGCAGCAGCATCGCTGCCAGCCGACCGCACTGCGAGCTGCAGCACGAAGGTGCGGGAGGTCCTGGCATCCGCGATTTCCAGAAGTGAGACGCTGGGTGAAACCCGGTAGACAGCGAACTGTCCGGCGGCAAAGCTGCCCTCTGCGAGCGATGAACCCTTCGGGAGTTCGACAGAAGTAGTCACTTCGATCAGGGGAATGCCGCGGCGAGCACCATCGTCTGCGAGCGACGATTTCGAGACGCACGCCAACGGGGCAACCAACAAGCCAAGCAGTGCAAGAGTCCATGCTTTCACAACAGCTATCTCCAAGTTAGCAGGAATACCTACGATCGCCGCCCGCAGGTTTCACACTGCGGAGAAGGCGCCCAGACGGTAGCCAAGGTAGGCGCTCCACATCACCTGTAAGAACCTACAGGGTATGAAGGTCTCAAGTGATGCGCAGCAACTGCAACGCGCAAAACCGGGCATCCCAGGCGCGGGTGTAGGGGGGCGACGCCGCCTCCCCTCTCTCGCGACATCCAACCGCCTCTAGGGAAGCTCTGATCTATCCGTCCCGACAGCTACCATAGCCCACCGCCCGCAGAATGTTCAGCCGATGAAGCAGACCACCTTCGACTCCCTGGCCTACACCGCGAAGAAGAAGCAGACGCGTCGCGAGA
>NZ_JBILJQ010000042.1:0-45630 GCF_044377145.1 Aquimonas sp. | reverse complement strand
CATCGTGACCCTGCCCAGTGAACTCGGAAGCAACGAGATCGCAAGCATGAGCGAATCCGCCACTCAGGAGAACGAATGACAGCTATCTGGTGAACAGGCTGTCTCAAAGGGGTTGACGCGTTCCGGTGGACTGACTTAAGGCGCTGGGTTGCATCGGCATGCCAACACCCCGCCCTCTCTCCAACCCCACCTTCGCTTCGCTCGGGCTCACCGAGCCACGGACTCCCACCGGGAGTCCGTAAGCGGCCCGGTTCGCTCCATTGGGAGAGGGGCTCAGATCGAAAGGTTGGGAGCTTGCGGGAACCCCGCTCTACTGACCAAGGCGCTGGGTTACATCGGCATGCCAACACCCCGCCCTCTCCCCAACCCCTCTCCCGCTGGGAGAGGGGCTCAGAACGAGAAGTTGGGAGCTTGCGGGAACCCCGCTCTACTGACCAAGGCGCTGGGTTACATCGGCATGCCAACACCCCGCCCTCTCCCCAACCCCTCTCCCACGGGAGAGGGGCTCAGATCGGGAAATCGGGAGCTCGCCGGAACCCCGCGCTCTAACGAATCCCGAATCCCGATTCCCAATTCCCGGCTCTCAAATGGACCCCCTAGACCCCATCCTCCTCGCCCGCATCCAGTTCGCGGCCAACATCAGCTTCCACATTCTGTTCCCCACCATCACCATCGCGTTGGGTTGGGTGCTGCTGTTCTTCAAGCTGCGCTGGCGACGCACGCAGGATCCGAAATGGCAGGCGGCGTATCGGACCTGGGTCAAGGTGTTCGCGCTGAGCTTCGCGCTGGGCGTGGTCAGCGGCATCACCATGAGCTTCCAGTTCGGCACCAACTGGCCGGGCTTCATGGAGCGCGTGGGCAATATCGCGGGACCATTGCTGGGCTATGAGGTGCTGACGGCGTTCTTTCTGGAGGCCGCCTTCCTCGGCATCATGCTGTTCGGCCAGGGCCGCGTGTCCGACCGGGTGCATACGCTGGCGACATTTCTGGTTGCGTTCGGCACCACCCTGTCGGCGTTCTGGATCCTGGTGCTGAATTCGTGGATGCAGACGCCGGTCGGCTTCGAGATGATCAACGGCCAGGCACATCCGACCGACTGGCTGGCGATCGTGTTCAACCCTTCGTTTCCGTATCGGCTGGTGCACATGCTGCTGGCCTCGGGCCTGACGGTGGCCTTCCTGATCGCCGGGCTCTCGGCCTGGCGGCGTCTGCGCGGCGATACCGGCACGGAAGTGCAGGCCACGCTGCGCACCGGCCTGATTCTCGGTGCGGTGCTGATCCCGCTGCAGATCCTCGCCGGCGACTTCCATGGCCTGAACACGCTGGAGCACCAGCCGGCCAAGGTCGCCGCGATGGAGGGCATCTGGGAGACCGAGCGCGGTGCGGGGCTGCGCCTGTTCGCGATGCCCAATGCGGAAACCCGCAGCAACGACTACGAGATCCAGATCCCCAAGCTGGCCAGCCTGATCCTCACTCACGAGCTCGACGGCGAGATCAAGGGACTGAACGATTTCGAGCACCACCCGCCGGTGGCGCCGGTGTTCTGGTCGTTCCGGGTGATGGTCGGCACCGGGATGCTGATGCTTGCCGTGAGCTGGCTCGGCGTCTGGCAGATCAAGCGCCGCGGCGAGCCCGCACGCTGGCTGCAGCGGGTGCTGGTCGGCATGACCTTCGCCGGCTGGGTGGCGACGCTGGCCGGCTGGTACGTCACCGAGATCGGCCGCCAGCCCTGGGTGGTGTACGGCGTGGTCAGTACCGCCGATGCCGCCTCCAGCGTGCCGGCGCCCTTGATCGGCATCAGCCTCGGCCTGTATCTCAGCCTGTACGCGGCCCTGCTGGTGGCCTACATCAGCGTGCTGTTCCACCTCATGCACAAGGCGTCGAAGGGCGAGCTCGACGCCGGGATCGGCGTCTTGCCTGAAGGTAAGGCCCACGAAGGAGTACGCGCATGAGCGCCTGGCTGCCCGAAATCTTCATGGCCTTGATGGGCCTCGCGATGCTGGCCTACGTGGTGCTGGACGGCTTCGATCTCGGCGTCGGCATCCTGCTGCCCGGCGCCGACGACGCCCAGAAGGACACGATGATTGCCTCGATCGGCCCGTTCTGGGACGCCAACGAAACCTGGCTGGTGCTCGGCGTGGGCATTCTGCTGATCGCGTTCCCGATGGCGCACGGCATGATCTTGAGCGCGCTGTATCTGCCGGTGACCCTGATGCTGATCGCGCTGATCCTGCGCGGCGTCGCCTTCGACTTCCGGGTCAAGGCACGCGCAAAGCACAAGCACCTGTGGGACCGCGCCTTCTTCATCGGCTCGGCGCTGGCGGCACTGTCGCAGGGCTTCATGCTCGGCGCCTACATCCTCGGCTTCGACTGGAGCGTGGCGAACTTCGCCTTTGCGAGCTTCATCGGCGTCTGCCTGCTGGCCGGCTATGCCCTGCTCGGCTCGACCTGGCTGCTGATGAAGGCCGAGGGCGAGCTGCAGATGAAGGCCGTGCGCTGGGCGCAGCGCGCGCTGTGGCTGACCGGCATCGGCATCGGCGCGGTCTCGGTTGCGACGCCGATGGTCAGCGCGCGCATCTTCGAGAAGTGGTTCAGCCTGCCCAACTTCATCCTGCTGCTGCAGATCCCGCTGATCACCGCGGTGCTGTTCTTCATCGCCCTGCGCGCGCTGAAGCGGATGCGCGCCGGTGAACTGCGCAGCCCCTGGCAACCGTTCGCGTGTTCGGTCGGGCTGTTCGTGTTCGCCTTCCTTGGTCTGGCCTACAGCCTGTTCCCGTACCTCGTGGTCGACCGCATCACCATCCACCAGGCCGCAGCGGCGCCGGGTTCGCTGATGATCATCCTGTTCGGCGTGGCGATCACCCTGCCGGCGATCCTGGCCTACTCGGCCTACAGCTACCGGGTGTTCTGGGGCAAGGCGACCCAGCTGCGCTACTACTAGACGGGGACTCGCAGGCACACTGCGCGGCGACAGCGATATCGGAGCCGCGCGTGAAAACCCTGCACATCGCCATCGCCGGCTACGGCAGTGCCGGCCAGGCTGCCAGCCTGCTGCTGGCCCGCGACGGCCATCGCGTTGAAGTGTTCGAGCGCGTCGCCGCACCCGGCCCGGTCGGTGCGGGCTTTCTGCTGCAGCCGACCGGCATGGGCGTGCTGCTGGAGCTTGAACTGCTCGATGCCGCGCTGCAGCTGGGCGCGCCGGTGCGGCGACTGTTCGGCGACCTGCCCAACGGGCGCCGGATCATGGACATGCGCTACGCCGAACTGCAGCCGGACCTGTGTGGGCTGGGCATGCAGCGCGGCGCCTTGTTCCAACTGCTGCACGCCGCGCGCTCGACCGCCACCCAGCTGCATTTCGATGCGCCGGTGCAATCGGTCGAGCCCGAACTCGGCCGTCTGACCACCGCTGACGGTCGTCAGCACGGTCCGTTCGATCTCGTCATCGCCGCCGATGGCTCCGGCTCGCAGCTGCGTGATGCGCTCGGCCCGCAGCGGCTGAATCGGCCCTACCCCTGGGGCGCCCTGTGGTGCCTGCTGCCGGCCGGCGACTGGCCGTATGCCGACGAACTACGCCAGCGCTATCGCGGCGCCCGCCGCATGATCGGCCTGCTGCCGGTGGGCAGGCGCGGTGCGGATCCCAGCCCGCATCTGAGCTTCTTCTGGAGCCTGCCGACGTCCGACTTCGACGCTTGGCGCGAGCGCGGCATGGATACGTGGCGTAGCGAGTTGGCCGAGCTCTGGCCGGAGGCGCGCGAGGTGTTCGATGGTCTGCCCGCGGACCCCGCCGACCTCGCCCGTGCCAGCTATCGCGATGCCGTGCTAAAGCGCTGGCACCACGGCCGCTTGTGCGCGATCGGCGATGCCGCGCATGCGATGAGCCCGCAGCTGGGCCAGGGCGTCAACATGGCCTTGCTGGATGCATTGGCGCTGCGCGATGCGCTGCGCGCGGAACCAAAGATCGAAGCCGCCCTGCCCCGCTACGCCGCCGAGCGTCGTGCACACGTCAGTAGCTACCAGCTATGGTCGCGCTGGCTGACCCCGCTGTTCCAGTCGGACCACGACGCCATCGCCCGCCTGCGCGACCTGCTGTTCCTGCCGCTGTCTCGCCTGCCCGGCAGCCGCGGCCAGAGCCTGAGCGTGCTGTCAGGCATCCAGCAGGGGCTGTTCGGTCGTCGACGGATCAACCCGGGGCTGCTTCAGCATCTTGAGCGGCACCAGCGCTGAGCAGCGCCTCCATCGCAGGTTGATGCGTGCCGCCGAAGGGTTGCTCGCGAGTGAACGATCAGGCTCGTCCCAACGGACCTACAGGCTAGATCAGCCGACGCCAGAGTTGGCCTTGACCCCTACGAGAGCAAGGCCGGCCGGCTTCTAACTGCGGCTTCATCAGGTCGTCGAAGATGGCGCTGCGCAGGCAGCCGCAGCATTCTTCCGCACCAGTTGCTCGGCCGTGGTGGAGGGAACGCGCGCGGCGTTCATGGCTGCGCTTTGGACGCCTGCGCGTCGATCGCGGAGATTGGCGCGGCCGCTTCCGAAACCGAAGCGAGCCATGCTTCCAATACAGACTGCAGACCGAGGTAGCGGCGGCCTTGCCAGCCGCTGGCCAGAACGGTGCCATCGCGATCAAGCAGCACCAGGTTCGGAGGGGCAGCGCCACCCAAGGCGCGGATTGCCGGCAGAGCCTTCAGCCGCCGATAGTCGATCGCCGGCCATGGCATCGACTGTCGACGCATGTAGCGCCGCATCTCGGCCTCGCTGCTGTCGAGGCTCACGTAGACCACCTCGGTATCGGCGCCGGCCACGCGCAGGGCGGCGTGGACCTGTTTCAGGTCTGGCAGAAAGGCATGGCAGGGCGCGCACCACTCGGCCCCGAAGTACAGCGCGACGAAGCGCGGCTCGCGCGGCCAGCGGTAGGCTTCGAAGCGCGCCTCGCTGGGCACGACCAGCGCATTCGCGATGGAGGTGCGCAGTGCAGAATCCTGCGCGCGTGCAGTGCCCGCGGCCGCGATCGCGATCGCGACCATGACCAGCACGCTGGCCATGGTCAACCAGCTGTGGCCATGCGCCCTAGAAGGCATAACGCAGGCGGGCGTAGTAGGTGCGCGCGAAGCGTGGGCCGTAGACGTAGTCGCTGTCGCGGCCAGCCCCCGTTTCGAGGTCGCGCTGCCGCTCGTCCAGCGCGTTGCGTATGCCGAATGACAGGTCGAAGCCTTTGCCGTCGCTGTCGTGGAAATGGCGTGTGGCGCCAATATCCGCGACCCAGAACTCCGGCGTACGATTCAAGCTCGCGGTGCTGTTGTTGAGCACGTACATGCTGCCCGTGTACTTGAGCCCAACGTAGGCGTCCCAGGCATCACTGGGCGCCCAGGTGGCCTGGGCCAAGCCGCTCCACTCGGGGGTCTTGAGATAGTCGCGGGTGGCGATCACGAGCTCGCCGCCGCTCTCGGTATCGTCGAACACCACCTGCGCCTCGTCGAACTGCGACTGGTACCACGCCAGCCCTGCGGTCAGCCGCAGTCCATCCGTGGGCTGCCAGCCAAGGTTGGCCTCCAGGCCCGCCACGCGCGAACCGGCGGAGTTCTCGCGCACTTGAAACAGGCCGCCGTCGGCGTCTTCGCGGATTTCGCTGAGCACGAACGAATCACGCAGGTCGGTCAGCGATGCGGTGAGGTCGAGCATCCAGACGGGATTCGCGGGGTCGGAGCGCCAGTCCAGATTGACCATGCCGGTGACCGCGCGCTCTTCTACAAGATCGTTGGCATTGCGGATGCGGACCGGTTCGGCACCCAGCGTATCCACGTGCAGGTCTTCGCTGAACACCTCGGGCGCGCGGAAGCCCGTGGACAGCCCGGCACGAAGCTTGAGGCCTTCGCTGGCCTGGAATGCCAGCGCGATCCGCGGCGAGAAGATCGGATCCTCAAGCGCGGAGTTCTTGTCCAGGCGCGCGCCCAGCACCAGATCCGCCGCATCGCTGATCGTCCACTCATCCTGCAGGTAGACCCCGAGGTTGGAGAACGTGTCTTCGGCTGTCGTCGCCAGCGTGTCGCCGCGTGCATTTCGATTGCTGTCTTTGACCGATTCGCGCTTGTATTGGACACCGAACGCCAGTGCGTGAGCGCCCCTCCGCAGGTTGAACTGGCTGTCGATGTAGTGCAGCGGGTTGAGCGTTCTACCGTACTGATTGAACGAAACGGACGCCGCGCTGCCGGCAAGGTTGGGGTCGAGTTCGTCAGGATCGTAGTTCGGGTCTGCCGGATCGGTAACAACATCGCCGAGGCCGCCATAGAAGCTGTCGCGTTCGATGTAGGCAAATGAATAGCCGATGCCAAAGTCGAAGTCATCGTCGACGATCTGATCCCAGCGGACACCGCCGCGGTGGTAGTCCGTCTCCAGCGCTTCGGCGATGTTGGCCAGCCATTCGGGCTGGTCGAGCCGGTTGCCGCCGCGGCGCTTCTCGCGCGTGAACTGGTAGTCGGCTCGCAGGCTTGTGTTGTCGTTCAGCGCGTATGAGCCGAGTACTCCAAACACCTGCTGCTGCTTCTCGGTGATCTCGCTGTAGCTGTCGTCATTGAAATCGATGGCGTCGTTCCGCGCCGCCTGGCCCAGAAGCGAAATCCCGCCGCGGCCATCCGCAGACACGAAGTCGCGGCGCGCCTCAGCGGAGTACAGCGGCTCGCCGTCCTGTACGTCGATGCCAGCCTGCACGAAACCACCGTCGTCGCGCGGATACTCGGGGATCAGATTGATCACGCCGGCAACGGCGCCTGCACCGTACAGCGCGGATCCACCGCCCTTGACCACTTCAAGCGTGTTGATGAACGCCGCTGGGATCTGCTCCAAGCCATAGACCCCGCCCAGCGTCGACAGCAAGGGCGTGCCATCGAACAGGATCTGGTTGTAGGCGCCGCCCAGCCCGAGCAGCTGCGCCTCCGAGGTATTGCAGTTCTGGCAGTTGCTCTCCACGCGCAGGCCATTGATGAGTTCAGCCGCCTGCGAGAAGTCCAGCGCGGCGCGCAGGGCAATGTCTTCCCTGCGCAGCACTTCCGTCCGAATCGGCACATCCGACATCAGCCGCTCGGTTCGGGTGGCGGTGCTCACGGTGACTTCGACCACATCCAACGTGGTGGCGGAGGGTCCTGAGTCACCTTCTGCATGGATAGCGCAAGTCGCCGTGCTCAACGCGGCTGCAACGGCGACCTGCAAAGGCAAGCGCCCGAACAAACAGGGGGACGCGCGGTGGAACGGGGATGTGGACATCGGGTTCGGTATACCGGGCAGAGTTCTGATGAGGCGCAAGGATGATCGAAAGTTACGTTATAACACTCGACATGAGAGTGCCGGAAGTCAGCGAAAGGTCGCCCCTGCGCTGCCGAGGCGATACGAAATGCTGCTGTCGGCAGGCCACGCCCAAGAATCTGAGGTCGAAAGCACCCGTCCCATGGTTGAGCGCGCCAAGCGCGCGGTCACACGGGGAAGGCGCAGCAGACCGCTCATCTGAACGCGACAGGCCGCTGTTCGAGGACGGGGATTTCCGCGGTGACATCAGGTGCCGATGGCTGTCGTGAACAGCGCAGGGCGTGTTCACAAACAATGGCGCGTGCGGTGCGTGAGCTCGCTGCGCCCAGGCAGATGGCGCGGGCCCGGGCGCATCGGCCGCTGCGTGCGTCTCGAACCGTTCATCTGCCGGCTCGGGCGGGCTCGCCGATCACGGACGCATGGCGATCGGAGCGTGCGCTGATTGAGATGCAAGCTCTCAAACGTGGCGGTCAGGCCAGATCGATGTCCACCATGGCCAGGACGCGCGGCGCGTCCGCACCCGCCGCAGGGGATCGATGCAGCAGCCCGCGGCCGGACTGGCCTGGATAGTACTTGCCCTTCATCACCGCCACGGCACCGCCGGGGATTTCCTGCAGCGTCGACACGGATGCCCCGCAATCGCCAACTTCCGCACCGCCTCGCTCGATCGCGCTCTCGGGCAACCACTGAGTACCCTGCCCCCGATAGGCGCAAATCAAGCGCAGCGCCACGTGATCGACATGGAATCGTTCACTGACATTGCAGGCTCGGGTTTCAATGCACACACGCAGCGCAGCCTGCGGCGCGAGCTGGCGAGCCAGCGCGAGCAGCAATTGAAGGTCAGCGCGCCAGGGGTCGCTCGCTGCGACAGGCGCCCGCAGAAACGCGCTCAAGGCTGCATCGAGTGCGGGCTCTACGGCGCAGGAGGGCCTGAGCGTGAACCGTTGCTGGCGCGGCATCAGCACGCACAGCTCTGCCATCTGCTGGTGAATCAAAGTGGGCAGCGGACGCTGCCATACCGCCACGCTGAACTGTGGCTGATGAACTCGATGCAGCACGCTCGGCAGCGATCCACACGCAAGGTTGGCGCACGCGACCGAGCCTGTTTGATCGCGCGGGGGTCGCTCGATCATGGGAACTCGCCTGCTCGCAAAGCGCCGTTCCGTAGCAAGTTGCCTCATCGGTCGCATTCCCCATCAAGGCATCAGAAAGGGAGAGCCCATTGGCTCCCACCCCAGTTCGTGGATGCGCGTGCAGTACCGCGCGGCCAATCTGCGCGGAATCCACCCCTCGGTACTCCTGAGCGCTTGGTTTGATCGCGTATCGGCAGCTTCAGCCTCGCCTTTGGCGTGCAAACGCAAGCTCTAGCGCCACGCGCCGGACACGGCATCAGTCCTCAGCCGAGCCCAGCCGCCAGCGCGGAAACGGATCAGGAAGATTTGCCCAGCCGCGTGGGCCTTGGGCCATCTCGCGCGCGCTGAGCAGGCAGGCGTCGAGATCCGCGCGCACGGCTTCCTCGTCGAGCTGGACACCGATGATCGCGAGCTCCTGGCGGCGGTCGCCGTACTCGCGATCCCACAGGCGCAACATGGCGGCATGCTCGGTCGGATCGCGCACATCCTCGCTGTCGGGCGCCGGCGCACTGATGCGCTCACCGAGCTTGAGCGGCGTGTCGACACGCCCGGCATCGACGCGATCGCGAGCAGCAAACCAGAAGCCGGCAGCCTGGTGCTGGGTGGCGGCGCCGACCGTGCTGAGCTCGCCTACCCAGTCCATCCGCGAGGCCAGCCAGAAGAAACCCTTGCTGCGAATCACCCCGCCCAGGCCTTGGGTCACCAGCCGATGGAAACGCTGCGGATGGAATGGCCGACGTGCGCGATAGACGAAGCTGGTGATGCCATAGGCTTCGGTTTCCGGGGTGTGCTCGCCGCGCAGCTCCTTCATCCAACCCGGCGCGAGCTGTGCCTTCACGAAGTCGAAGCGGCCGGTGCCCAGCACCTGACGCAGCGGCACGCGGGCGCGCTCGGCATCGATCAACAAGGCATCGCGGTTGAGTGCCCGCACCATCTGGCGCACCTGCTGCAGGGTGTCTGCATCGACGCGGTCGGTTTTGTTCAGCACGATGACGTCCGCGAACTCGACCTGCTCGGCCAGCAGATTGACCAGACCGCGCTCGTCATCGGGGCCAGCCGCCTGACCGCGCTCGCGCAAGCGCTCGCTGGAGCAGAAATCGCGGGTGAAGGTTTCGGCATCGACCACGGTGACCAGGGTGTCCAGTCTCGCGACATCCGCCAACGAGAAGCCGTCCTCGTCGCGCACGCCGAAGGTGGCAGCCACCGGCATCGGCTCGCTGATGCCGGTCGATTCGATCAGCAGGTAGTCGAATCGCCCTTCGGCGGCCAAGCGCCGCACTTCGTTGCGCAGGTCCTCGCGCAAGGTGCAGCAGATGCAGCCGTTGCTGAACTCGACCAGGGTCTCCTCGGTGCGCGACAGCTCCGCACCGCCGTCGCGGATCAGCTGGGCATCGATATTGACCTCGCTCATGTCGTTGACGATCACCGCGACCTTCAGGCCTTCGCGGTTGCCGAGCACGTGGTTGAGCAGGGTGGTCTTGCCTGCGCCCAGAAAGCCTGAGAGCACGGTGACAGGGAGCGGTACAGCGGTGGCGGCAGCCATGGCGAACTCGGTATGTTTGTTATAACGTTCCAAATACTACCGCAGCGCGAGCACAACATGATCCCCACCAGCTACGAAGAATGGCGGCACTGCATCCAGCACATCTGCCGCATCCCGCTGACCGCGGAATTCGTGGCGATGCGCGTGCGCGAGCTGGGTGACCCGCAGCTGCACAGCACCTCGCAGTTTCTGCGCCACTACGGGCGCGAGCATCACGGGCGCGTGCTGAGCTGGTTCACGCAGGCGGGGCAGCGCCTGCAGAGCGGCGACCGCCCATGAACCCGACTGGCAGTCGCTTCGCCCGAGGGCTGCAACAAAGCAAGCTCGGCTCCACAAGACGTGCGCACTACCGTATGGCGATCAATCACCGAAGGCCCGCAGCTCCGTTGTACAGCGGAGCTTGCTCAGCGGCTCTACCACTCCGCAGCGGCACGGACTCCGGCACCCACACCGACTCGGACATCGTTCAAGCCTGCAGGCTTACAGCCCCTGCGGCCAACGCCAGCCGCGGATCTCGGGCAGGTCTTCGCCGTGCGCTTCGATGTAGCTGCGGTGCTCGATCAGCTTCTGCTGCAGACGCAGCTTGAGCGCGTCGCCACGCGCGCTGGACTGCGGCAAGCGATCGAGGGTGTCGATCACCAGATGGAAGCGGTCGAGGTCGTTCAGCACCGCCATGTCGAAGGGCGTGGTGGTGCTGCCCTCTTCCTTGAAGCCACGCACATGCAGATGCGCATGACCGCGGCGTCGATAAGTCAGACGATGAATCAACAGCGGATAGCCGTGGTAGGCGAAGATGATCGGTATGTCGGTGCCAAACAGCGCATCGAAGGCCTCATCGCTCAGGCCTTGCGGATGTTCGCTGGCCGGCTGCAGACGCAGCAGATCGACCACATTGACCACGCGCACCCGCAGTTCCGGCAGCTCGGCGCGCAGGATCGCCGCCGCGGCCAGGGTCTCCAGCGTAGGCACGTCGCCGCAGCAGGCGAGGACGACATCGGGCGCGGCAACGCCGCAGTTGCTGGCCCAATGCCAGATGCCCATGCCGGCCTCGCAGTGTTGGATCGCGGCATCAATGTCCAGCCACTGCGGTGAAGGCTGTTTGCCGGCGACGATCACGTTGACGCGGTCACGGCTGCGCAGGCATTCGTCGGTCACCACCAGCAGGGTATTGGCATCGGGCGGCAGATAGATGCGGACGATCGCGGCCTTCTTGTTCGCGACCAGATCGATGAAGCCCGGGTCCTGATGGCTGAAGCCGTTGTGGTCCTGGCGCCAGACGTGCGAGGACAGCAGGTAGTTGAGCGAAGCCACCGGCGCGCGCCAGGGGATTCCGCTGGCGACATCCAGCCACTTGGCGTGCTGGTTGAACATCGAATCGACGATGTGGATGAAGGCCTCGTAGCACGAGAAGAAGCCGTGCCGGCCGGTCAGCAGATAGCCCTCCAGCCAGCCCTCGCACTGGTGCTCGCTGAGCATCTCCAGCACCCGGCCGTCGGCGGCGACATGCACATCATCGGCGTGGATCTCGGCAGTCGAGCAACGCGCGGTGACCTCGAACATCGCGTCCCAGCGGTTGGAGCTGGCCTCGTCCGGGCTGAACACGCGGAAGGTGTGGCGGTTGCCGGCGATGACATCGCGGATCAGCTGGCCCTGCTGGCGAGTGGCCTCGCCGAATACGGCACCCGGTGCGTCCACGCTCAACGCATAGCTGCGGAAATCCGGCAGCGCGAGATCTACCAGCAGCAGGCCGCCATTCGCGTGCGGGTTGGCGCCCATCCGCCGGCTGCCGACCGGCGCGAGCTCGGCCAGCTCCGGCAGCAGCCGGCCGCTCGCATCGAAGAGTTCCTCGGGGCGGTAGCTCAGCAGCCAGTCTTCGAGGATCTTGAGATGGCCGGGCCGATCCATATCGCCCATCGGCACCTGATGCGAGCGGAAGCTGCCTTCGGTCTGTAGCCCATCGACCTGCGCCGGCCCGGTCCAGCCCTTGGGCGAGCGCAGCACGATGACCGGCCAGCGCGGGCGAACGCTGAAGCCGTGCTCGCGCGCCTCGGCCTGGATGCGGCGGATCTCGGCGATCGCGGCATCCAGCGTCGCCGCCATGCGCTGGTGCATGTCCTCATGCACCTCGCCCTCGACAAAGTACGGCGTGTAGCCGTAGCCGATCAGCAGCGCTTCCAGCTCGGCGTGGGGGATCCGCGCCAGCACGGTCGGGCCGGCGATCTTGTAGCCGTTCAAATGCAGGATCGGCAGCACCGCGCCATCGTGGACCGGGTTCAGGAATTTGTTGGAATGCCAGCTGGTCGCCAGCGGGCCGGTCTCGGCCTCGCCGTCGCCGATCACGCAGGCGACGATCAGCTCGGGGTTGTCGAACGCGGCGCCGAACGCATGCGAAAGCGAATAGCCCAGTTCGCCGCCCTCGTGGATCGAGCCCGGAGTCTGCGGCGCGACGTGGCTGGGAATGCCGCCGGGAAACGAGAACTGCTTGAACAATCGCTGCAGGCCATCGAGATCCTGCGAGACCGCCGGATACACCTCGCTGTAGCTGCCCTCCAGGTAGGTGCTGGCGACCAGGGCCGGGCCGCCATGGCCCGGGCCGGCGATGTAGATCATGTCCAGATCCAGCGCCTTGATCACCCGGTTCAGATGCACGTAGATGAAGTTCAGGCCCGGCGTGGTGCCCCAATGACCGAGCAGACGCGGCTTGACGTGTTCGATCCGCAGCGGTTCGCGCAGCAGCGGGTTGTCGAGCAGGTAGATCTGGCCGACCGAAAGGTAGTTCGCAGCGCGCCAGCTGGCGTCGATCAGGCGCAGCTGATCGGCATCGAGGGTGTTGCTGATCACCGCCAACGGATCGGCCGCGTCTGCCGGCAGCTCCTCGGTGCTGAACGAGCTGGCATTGGCTGCATCGGCCGGAAGCTCACGCATCCGCTGCGGCCCGCCCACGGGTCTGCGCCCGACGCGTACCTTCAACCCCGTAGCCAGCTGCCTGCACCGCCCAGCGCAGTTGCTCGGGCGAACACAGTGACTCATCGAACTCGATCACGGCCTCGGCGCGGACCAGCGAGACGCGCGCCTCATCGACGCCGTGGATCGCTCGCAGCATCCGGGTGACCCGGCTGGCGCAGCCGGGGCTGTTCATGGCGATAACGTTGATCACATCGATCTGCATGGGACATCCTTCGGTGGCGCTACGGTGAACATCAGTGCGCGCAGCAGTGTCGTCGCCAGCCAGCAGCGGGTCGGTGCGCCCGCGTACCCAGTGCTCGCCGATCGAAGGCCAAACAGCCGGGTCACGGCCGCAGGCCCAGTGCGCGGCCGGTGGAGCGGGCGATCATCTGTTCTTCGTCGGTGCGCATGACCCGCACGCAGACGCGGCTGTCATCGGTCGAGATCACCGCCGCGCCGCGCGCGTTGCGCTCGGCGCACAGCTCGATGCCGAGAAACTGCAGCCCGCTGCAGATGCGCCCGCGGATCGGCGCCGCGTGCTCGCCGATGCCGCCGGAAAACACCAGGGTGTCGATGCCGCCCAGCACCGCCGCGAAACCACCGATGCCCTTGCGCACCCGATAGCAGAACAGCGCCAGGGCCTCGGCCGCGCGCGGGTCGGTCGCCTCCAGCGCCAGCAGCTCGCGCACATCGGCGCTGGTTTCCGAGACGCCGAGCAGGCCGGACTGGTGGCTGCACAGGTTCTGCAGCTGGGCCGTGCTCAAGCCTTCGCGGGCGGCGAGGTAGGCCATCAGGCCGGGGTCGAGGTCGCCGCTGCGGGTGCCCATCATCAGCCCGGAGTTGGGACTGAAACCCATGCTGGTATCGACACTGCGGCCCATGCTCAGCGCGGCCAGGCTGGCGCCGTTGCCGAGCTGCGCCAGCACCAGCTGACCGTCGGCGACATCGGCGCCCGCGATGCGTTCCAGCTCGTCATGCAGGTAGGCATAGGACAGCCCGTGAAACCCGAAACGACGCACGCCGGCTGCATCGAACCGACGTGGAATCGGCAGCCGCTGCGCGAGCGCCGGCATGTTGTGGTGGAACGCCGTGTCGAAGCAGGCCACCTGCGGCAGGGCCGGACAACGCTGCGCGAAGGCATCGATCAGCGCCAGCGCGCGCGGCAGATGCTCGGGCGCCAGCGGGCTGATCTCGCGCAGCTCGGCGCGCAGGGCGGCGTCGACGTGTACTGGTGCGGAATGACGAAAGCCGTGCACCAGCCGATGGCCGACCGCGGCCAGTCCGCTCATGTCGATCGCCTTCGACAGCCAGCCGAGCAGAAACTCGGCGGCGGCGGAGTGATCGGCCAGCGCGGGCACGGCGATGTCAGCGACCGCCGCGCGCGTGCGAATGCTCGTCGGGCCGTCAGCGTGATCGTTATCGCGTGCGGGATCGCCCGCGTGAGCGCGATCGCCGTGCTCCACCGTCAGCGTGGCGGCGACGCTGCCGATCCGCTCCAGGCTGCCGAACAGCACTCGCCGCCAGGGCGCGGCCGATGCGTACACGGCGAAACGGATGCTGGACGATCCGCTGTTGATCGCCAGCACCTGCGCACCGTGCGGTGGATCGGCGAGGTTCACCGGGCCGTCCCGAGCAGCCGCGCGGCGGCACTCATGCCAGCGCGGCCGAACTGGCCAGCGCGCGGTCGACCAGGCTCTGCGCCTGCACCAGCAACGCCTGCAAATGGGCCTCGTCGCGGAAGCTCTCGGCGTAGATCTTGTAAAGATCCTCGGTGCCGGAAGGCCGCGCCGCGAACCAGCCGTTGGCGGTGCAGACCTTGATGCCGCCGATCGGCGCGGCGTTGCCGGGTGCGCGCTCAAGCACCTGGGTCACCCGCTCGCCGGCAAGTTCGACCGCAGCGACCTGCGAGGCCCGCAGCGCCGCCAGCTGCGTCTTCTGCGCCGGCGTGGCGGGTGCACTGATCCGCGCTGCATGCGGCATGCCGAGGGTGCCGGTCAGCGCGCGGTAGCAGGCGCCCGGATCGCAGCCGCTGCGCGCAGTGATCTCGGCGGCCAGCAGTGAAGGTGCGAAGCCATCCTTGTCGGTGGTCCACACGCCACCGCTGCGGCGCTGGAAACTGATCCCCGCGCTCTCCTCTCCGGCCACCGCCAGGCGCCCGTCAAGCAGGCCGTCGACAAACCACTTGAACCCGACCGGCACCTCGATCACCCGCCGCCGCAGCCGGTGTGCCACGCGGTCGATCAGCCCGCTGCTGACCACCGCCTTGCCGATCGCTGCCGACAGCGACCAGTCGGGCCGCGCGCGCAGCAGGTAGTCCACCACCACCGCGAGATAGTGATTCGGCGGCAGCAGGCCGGCGCTGGGGGTGACGATGCCGTGGCGGTCGTGGTCGGTATCGCAGGCGAAGGCGATGTCGAATTCGTCCTTGCGCGCGATCAGCCCCTGCATCACCTGCGGCGAGGACGGATCCATCCGGATCTGCCCATCGAAATCGCGGCTCATGAAAGCGAACTGCGGATCGACCTGCAGGCTCAGCACCTGCAGATCGAGACCATAGCGCTCGGCAATCGGCTGCCAGTAGTCGACGCCTGCACCGCCGAGCGGATCCACGCCCATGCGAACCCCAGCGCTGCGGATCAGATCGAAGTCGATGACTTCGCCGAGATCCTCCACGTAGCTGTGCAGGAAATCGTGCGTGCGCGTGCCGCGCAGCGCCTGCGCATAGGGCATCCGCCGCACCCCGGCAGGCGCCGCCAGCAGGCCGTTGGCGCGCGCTTCGATCCAGCCGGTGACGGCGGTCTCGGCCGGGCCGCCGTGGGGAGGGTTGTACTTCAGCCCACCGGATTCCGGCGGGTTGTGCGAGGGCGTCAACACGATGCCGTCCGCGCAGCCGGAACGACGGCCGCGGTTGTGGGCCAGGATCGCGTGCGAGATCGCCGGGGTCGGGGTGAAGCCGCCACCGGCCGCAATGCAGGTGTGCACGTTGTTGCCGGCCAGCACCTCCAGCGCGTCTTCGAACGCCGGCTGCGACAGCGCATGAGTATCGATGCCGAGATACAGCGGGCCGTCGATGCCGTGCAGGCGGCGGAAGTCGCAGATCGCCTGCACGATCACCCGCACATGCCAGGCGTTGAAGCTGCGCGCGAACGCACTGCCGCGATGGCCCGAGGTGCCGAACGCCACCCGCTGCGCGGGCACCCCGGCATCCGGCTGCAGATCGGCATAGGCGCTGAGCAGGGCCGCGACATCGAGCAGCGGCGCGGGCGGATTCATGCGCGCTGAGCCGCGATCATGCGCAGCAGATGCCGCCACGACTGCACGAAGGCGGTGATGCCGTCGAGCTGCAGCCGGTCGGCCAGCTGACCGATTTCGACTCCGGCGGCAGCGATCTCGCGCAGGCGGGCCTCGGCGGCTTCGGCGTCGGCACTCAGGCCCTCGGCACCGGCGTCTGGGCTTCCGTCGGC
Source organism: Aquimonas sp. (assembly GCF_044377145.1). NCBI lineage: Bacteria > Pseudomonadati > Pseudomonadota > Gammaproteobacteria > Lysobacterales > Lysobacteraceae > Aquimonas > Aquimonas sp. The sequence goes on along the minus strand of NZ_JBILJQ010000042.1, from coordinate 29,251 downwards.
AGCGCTGCCAGCAGCCTCGGCCCAGGCCAGCAGGGTCGCCTCCGGCAGGGTGTTGATCGTGTCGGCGGCGATCAGCGCCTGCACGTACAGGGTCGGTGAGCTGGTTTCATCCTTGCTGCCGGTGCTGGCCCAGAGCAGGCGCTGCGGCTGCGCGCCGGCATCAACCAGTACCCGCCAGCGCGGTGAGGACAACAGTCGGCGGTAGAACGAATAGATCCGCCCGGCGATCGCGATGCCGAGTGTGTTGTGCAGGGCAAGCGGCAGGTGCGGTCGTGCGGCCACATCCCAGCGGCTGATGAACACCGAGGCGACCGCGCCGACGCAGGGATAGAGGCCGGCCACCACGCGGCGCTCGATGCCGCACAGATAGGCCTCGGCCGCCGCGCGGTAGTGCTCGCGCGAGAACAGCAGGGTGGTGTTGGTCGGCATACCTGCGAACGTCAGCGCCTCGACCGCGCGCAGGCCGACCGCGGTGCCGGGAATCTTCATCATCAAGTTCGGCCGCGCGGCCTGCGCGTGCAGCTGCTGGGCAGCAGCGATGCTGGCTTCGGCATCGAAGGCCAGCATCGGCGAGATCTCCATCGAGACCCAACCATCGACCCCGCCGCTGGCATCGAACTGCGGCCGCAGCAGGTCTGCGGCGCGGCGCAGGTCAGCCAGGATGAGCTCGATCAGGACCGCCTCATCGGTCAGGCCATCGCCGGCATGCGCGCGGATGTCGGCGGCATAGGCATCACTGCCAGTCAGGGCGGCTTCGAACACCGCCGGGTTGGAGGTCAGCCCGCTGATCGACAGCTGGTCGATCCACTGCGCCAGCCGGCCGCTGTCGAGCAGGTCGCGGCTGATGCTGTCCAGCCACAGCCGCTGGCCAGAAGGGTGCGGGTTGAGTGTCAGGTGCATGGTTCACTCGCAGACAAGTATTTGCCCACAGGCCACGAATAGTGCTCGGCCGTCGGATGTGCAGGTTGCGACTGCGTCCGGGATTGGTCTGTCCGCCTCCGCACATACAGCCGAACACGGTGGGGGTACGGTGCGGAAGCCGGCTCCCGCGAACCGCATCGATGCGCCCGGCGTCGCCTTCGGCGCAGCGCCGATGTGCTCGATCGACTGCACCGGCGTTGTCTCGCCGGCACCGTTCGCGGCCACCACAGGACACCTGATGCCTACGATGCCCAAACGTTTCAAGCGGTGGCGAATGCGCCTGCGCCGACTGCTGCAGCAGGGCGAGCAGGCGCGTGTTGCGCACCTGCATGACATTGAGACTGGGCCGCGGCAGCGGCTGCTCGGCGGCGAGCAGATCGAACTGCGCGGCCAGGCGTTGGGGCGCCTGCATCGGCTGCATACGGGCCGGCGGCCGGATCGCCTGCTGGCGCGGCTGCGCTCCAACGAAACCCGGATCGACACCAGCTGTGCGGTGCTGACCGAGATGGTGCAGGACGAACTGCGGATCACCCCGGCCGGCGAATGGCTGCTCGACAATCACTACGTGATCCAGGAGCAGGTACGCACCGCGCGCCGACATCTGCCGCCCGGCTACAGCCGCGAGCTGCCGGCGCTCAGTCACGGCCCGTCGGCGCATCTGCCGCGGGTCTACGACCTCGCCAGCGACAGCATCCGCCACGCCGACGGCCGCATCGACGCCGAAGCCATCAGCCGCTTTTTTGCCGCCTATCAGACCGTGACTCCGCTCAAGCTCGGCGAGCTGTGGGCGATCCCGATCATGCTGCGACTGGCCCTGATCGAGAACCTGCGTCGCGTCAGCGACCGGGTCATGGGCGCGGCGCTCGACCGGCGCGTGGCCGGGCTGTGGGCGGCTCGTCTGAGCGAAGCCAGCGCCCTGCACCCGAAGGACATCGTACTGGTGATCGCCGATCTGGCGCGCTCGGAGCCGCCGTTGACCGGCGCCTTCGTCGCTGAACTGAGCCGCGGTCTGCACGGCCGCAGCGCCGCGCTGGCGATGTCGATCAGCTGGATCGACCAGTGGCTGGCCGATGCCGGCCAAAGCATCGAGACCCTGGTCCATGCCGACAGCCAGCAGCAGGCGGTCGATCAGGTCGCGATCAGCAACAGCATCGGCAGTCTGCGATTCCTCGCCAACATGGACTGGCGCGAATTCGTCGAAACCCTGAGCGCGGTCGAACAGACCCTGCGCAAGGACCCTGCCGGCACCTACACGCAGATGGACTTCGCCACCCGCGACCGCTATCGGCATGCGATCGAGCGGATGGCCCTGCAGACTGGCGCGCGCGAGCTTGAGGTCGCCCAGATTGTTCTGCAGCTGGCGCAGGCGCATGCCGCCTCTGCGGCCAGCATGGACAGCATCGAAGCCCATGTCGGCTATTACCTGATCGACGATGGGCAGGCACAGAGCCGGCGCGCGATTGCCGAGGCCGGGCACGCCGCCGGTGGGGTGCGTCGGCCATTGCGGCTGCAGCTGCGGCGGCTGCCGCTGCGGATCTACCTGCTGCCGATCGCGGCGATCTCCGCGGCGTTCACCGCTGCCCTGCTGGCACAGCTGCACCCTGCGCACACCGACGGCGCCCTGCCCTGGCTGGTCGCCTTGCTGGGCCTGATCGCGTTCAGCGAGCTGGGCATCGCCCTGGTCAACTGGGCCGCGACCCGACTGGTGGTACCGCAGCCGCTGCCGCGGCTCGACTACTCGAAAGGCATCCCCAGCTCGGCGCGCACTCTCGTCGTGGTGCCGAGCATGCTGAGCAATGCACGCGGCGTGGCCGCCCTGATCGAAGGCCTGGAGGTGCGCTTTCTCGGCAACCGCAACCCCCATCTGCACTTCGCACTGCTGACCGATCTGCTGGATTCGACCGAGCAGCATCTGCCCACGGACGCTGCGCTGGTGGCCCAGGCCGAGGCCGGCATCGCCGGGCTGAATGCGCGCTACGCGGACGCCGAGGGTGACCTGTTCTTCCTGTTCCACCGGCCCCGCACATGGAATCCGCGCGAGGGCGTGTGGATGGGCTTCGAGCGCAAGCGCGGCAAGCTGTCGGCGCTGAACCGGCTGCTGCGCAGCGCTACCCACGACGAGGCCCAGACCCGCTTCGATCGCGTGGTCGGTGACATCCGGCCACTGCTGAACGTGCGCTACGTGATCACCCTCGACACCGACACCGCCCTGCCGCGCGACAGTGCGCGCGAATTCGTCGGCACGCTCGCGCATCCGCTCAACCGCGCGCGTTTCGACCCGCACCGGCGCAAGGTCAGCCGCGGCTACGGCATCCTGCAGCCCAGCGTCGGCAGCAGCGGCAACGGCGGCGGTGCGGTCTCGCGCTACGCCCAGCTGTTCGGCGGCAGCGCCGGCATCGACCCGTACACCCGCACCACCTCGGACGTGTATCAGGACCTGTTCGGCGAAGGATCCTTCGTCGGCAAGGGCATCTACGACGTAGACGCCTTCGAGTACGCCCTGCAGGAGCGCCTGCCCGACAATCGCATCCTCAGCCACGACCTGCTGGAAGGCTGCTACGCCCGCGCCGGCCTGGTCAGCGATGTGTGGCTGTACGAGGCGCCGCCCTCGCGCTACGCCAGCGACGTCAAACGCCGCTACCGCTGGATCCGCGGCGACTGGCAGCTGCTGCCCTGGCTGCTGCCCTGGGTACCACGCGCCGCCGGCGGCTTCGAGCGCAACCCGCTGAGCCTGCTGTCGCGCGGCAAACTGATCGACAACCTGCGCCGCAGCCTGGTGCCGGCCGCGCTGACTGTTCTGCTGCTGATCGGCTGGAGCGTGCTCGATGCGCCGCTCGTGTGGACGCTGTGGCTGCTCGGCGTGCTGCTGCTGCCGGTGCTGCTGCCGGCGATCCCGGCCCTGGTCGACAAACCGGTCGGCATGGCCGTGCGCCCGCACTTCAATCACGTGATCAGCGCCGCGCTGCGCCGGCTGTCCGGCGCCCTGGTCGGTGTGGCCTGCCTGTGCTACGAGGGCTGGTACAGCCTTGGCGCTGCCGCACGCAGCCTGTGGCGGATCAGCATCAGCCGGCGCCGGCTGCTGCAGTGGAACCCGTCCAGCGAGGTCGAACGCAGCTTGGGCTCAAGCGGCAGCGCGGAGCTGCGCAGCATGTGGTTCGCGCCAGTGTTTGCCGTGCTCAGCGCCGCCTTGCTGTCGCAGCTCAACCCGGCAGCCCTGTGGGTGGCAGGGCCGATCCTCGGCTTATGGCTGCTGGCGCCAGCGCTGATGGCCTGGCTGGGCCGCGCGCCGGCACATAAACGAGCGCCGCTGGTGGCGAGCGAGCTCGCCTTTCTGGGTCGGCTGGCGCGCCGCACCTGGAGCTTTTTCGAAACCCAGGTGCAGGCGCAGGACCATTGGCTGCCGCCGGACAATGTGCAGGAGCATCCGGCCTGGGTGGTGGCGCGGCGCACCTCGCCGACCAACATCGGCTTGTCGCTGCTGGCCAATCTGGCCGCGCGCGACTTCGGCTACCTGCAGACCCGCGGCCTGATCGAGCGCACCCAGGCGGTGTTCGACAGCCTTGATCGCCTGCCGCGTCACCGCGGTCACTTCTACAACTGGTACGACACCGAAACACTGCAGCCGCTGCAGCCGCTGTACATCTCGACCGTCGACAGCGGCAACCTCGCCGGCCATCTGCTCACCCTGCGCCAGGGCCTGCTGGCGCTGCTGGATGCGCCGATTCTGGCGCCGGCCACGCTGCAGGGCCTGGCCGACACCTTGGGCGTACTCGAAGAAGCCCGCGCGCGACTGCCGGTGGGCGAGCTTCCGGCGACGCTGGACGCCACGATCACCGCCTTCCGCATTCGCCTGCAGCTGGAGCGGGTGACACCACCGCTGACCCTGCAGGCCGCGGCCGGCACGCTCGCCGCACTCGACACCTTGGCGGCGGATGTCCTCAGTGCGTGGCCGCCACGCGCTGATGGCTCCGCGGGCATCGAGCCGCACTGGCCACAGAAGCTGCAGCAGGACTGCGCGAACGCGCACGCCGAACTGCTGCAGCTGGCGCCCTGGCTGCACACCGCAGTGGCCGATCAAGTCGCCAGTGCCGAGGCGCAGCCGATGCGCATTCCCAGCCTGCGCGAGCTCACCACCACCTCGAAAAGCACCCTGGTGCGCCAGCGCGCCGGCGAGTGCGTGCTGGCGCTGTCGCGCCTGGCCCATCGCGCCGGCCAGTTCGCGCTGATGGACTACGACTTCCTGTACGACCGCGGCCGCCGCCTGCTGTCGATCGGCTACAGCGTGCAGGAGCGCCAGCTCGACAGCGGCCACTACGACCTGCTGGCCTCCGAAGCGCGCCTGTGCAGTTTCGTCGCCATCGCCCAGGGCAAGCTGCCGCAGGAGACCTGGTTCGCGCTCGGCCGCCTGCTGACCTCGACCGAAGGCAAGGCCACCCTGCTGTCGTGGAGCGGCTCGATGTTCGAGTACCTGATGCCCCAGCTGGTGATGCCGAGTTATCCCGACACCCTGCTCGATCAAACCGCCCGCCACGCGGTGCACGCGCAGATCGTCTACGCGCAGCGTCACGGTCTGCCCTGGGGCATTTCGGAATCCGGCTACAACGCCCGCGATGCCCGTCTGAACTACCAGTACCGCGCGTTCGGCGTGCCCGGCCTCGGCTTGAAGCGCGGCCTGAGCCAGGATCGGGTGGTGGCGCCCTACGCCAGCATGATGGCGCTGATGGTGGCGCCGGCCGAGGCCTGCCGGAACCTGCAGCGGCTGAGCGCGGAAGGCTTCGCCGGCCGGTTCGGCCTGTACGAGGCGATCGATTACACCCCTGAACGACTTCCGCGAGGCCAGACGCATGCGGTGGTGCGCTCGTTCATGGCCCACCACCAGGGCATGGGTCTGCTGGCGCTGGCGCATCTGCTGCACGACCAGCCGATGCAGAAGCGCTTCTGCGCCGACCCTGAAATCCAGGCCACCCTGCTGTTGCTGCAGGAGCGCATCCCCAACGCCGGCTTCTTCCACCCGCATCAAGCCGAAGCCAACGACACCCGCGCCGCATCGACCGCCGCCGAGACCCAGCTGCGCATCATCCGCGACCCCAATCGCAGCCGTCCCGCCGTACAGCTGCTGTCGAACGGCCGCTACCACAGCCTGCTCAGCAGCGCCGGCGGCGGCTACAGCCGCCTGCGCGACATGGCCGTGACGCGCTGGCGCGAAGACGCCACCCGCGACCACTGGGGCAACTTCTGCTACCTGCGCGATCTCGACAGCGGCAGCTTCTGGTCGGCAACTTTTCAGCCGACCTGCGCCGAGTTCGAGCATTACGAGGCGATCTTCTCCGACGCCAAGGCCGAGTACCGCACCCGCCTGCACGAGATCGAAACCCATCTGGAGATCGCGGTCTCGCCCGAGGACAACATCGAGCTGCGCCGCCTGCACCTGCGCAACCGCTCGCGCCACCCGCGCCGGATCGAGATCACCACGTATGCCGAAGTCGCGCTGGCGCCGCCGCTGGCCGATGAACTGCACCCGGCGTTCAGCAATCTGTTTGTGCAGACCGAAATCATTGCCGCCAAACAAGCCCTGCTGTGCACCCGACGCCCGCGCTCGCACGAGGAACAGCCGCCGTGGCTGCTGCATCTGTTGGCGGCGCACGATGTCGACCTGCTCGCGGTCTCGTACGAAACCGATCGCAGCCGGTTTCTCGGCCGCGGCGGCAGCACGCGCAGCCCGCAGGCGCTGAGCCCGGCGGCGCTGTTTGGCGACACGACGCGATTGAACGCTGCAGGCCAGCCGCACCCGCGCGGCGCACTTTCCGGCAGCGCCGGCTCGGTACTCGATCCGATCATCGCGATCCGCTGCCAGCTGCTGCTGCAGCCCGACCAGACCGCGGTGATCGACATGGTGACCGGGGTCGGCAGCGATCGGCAGGACTGCGCCGACCTGATCGACAAGTATCGCGACCGCACCCTGGCCAATCGTGTGTTCGACCTCGCCTGGACCCACTGCCAGGTGGTTCGCCTGCAGATCAATGCCTCGCAGGCCGATGCCCAGCTGTACGAGCGTCTGGCCGGGCTGATGGTGTTCGCCCATCCACTGCTGCGCGCCGAACCCGCCGTGCTGCGACAGAACCGCCGCGGCCAGTCCGGCCTGTGGCGACATGCGATCTCGGGCGATCTGCCGATCGTGCTGGTGCAGATCGCCGATATCGCCAACATCGAACTGGTCCGGCAGATGGTTCAGGCCCATGCCTATTGGCGTCTGAAAGGCCTGCAGGTCGACCTGGTGATCTGGAACGAGGATCAGGCCGGCTATCGCCAGCAGCTGCAGGACCAGATCCTGGCCCTGGTCTCGGCCGGGCCCGAGGGCAATGTGCTCGACAAGCCCGGCGGCATCTTCGTCCGCCCGATCCAGCAGATCTCGCAGGAAGAACGCATCCTGGTGCAGTCGGTGGCGCGGGTGGTGGTCAGCGATCAGCACGGCACCCTGCTGGCGCAGATGGACCGTCGCCCCGCACTGGAACGCACCCCGCCGCCGCTGCGCACCGGCGAAGCCTTCATCCGGCACGATGATGCTGGCGACGATGCGGGCGCCCATGCCCTGCAACAGACCCACTACCCGATCGCACCGACCCGCTCCGAGACCGAGTCCGGCCCGTACGCGGACCACGCCGAGCCGAGCGGGCCGCTGCAGTTCGACAACTCGCTCGGCGGCTTCAGCGCCGACGGCCGCGAATACGTGATCCATCTGCGCGACGGCCAGACCACCCCGGCGCCGTGGTGCAACGTGCTGGCCAATGCCGGCTTCGGCAGCGTGGTCAGCGAGAGCGCGCCCGGCTACACCTGGTTCGAGAACGCGCACACCTTCCGCCTGACGCCCTGGCACAACGACCCGGTGGCCGATGTCAGCGGCGAGGCCTTCTACCTGCGCGATGAAGACAGCGGCGAGGTGTGGTCACCGATGGCGCTGCCGCGGCGCGGACGCGGCGACTACCGCACTCGCCATGGCTTCGGCTACAGCGTGTATTCGCACGAGCAGGACGGCATCGCCAGCGAGCTGTGGGTGTTCGTGGCCCGCGACGACGCGGTCAAGTTCTCACTGCTGAAAGTGCTCAACCGCTCGGGCCGGCCGCGCCAGCTTTCGGCTACCGGCTATGTCGAGTGGGTCATGGGCGATCTGCGTCTGCGCACCCAGATGCACCTGTGCACCGACCTCGACCCAGTCAGCGGCGCCGTGCGCGCGCACAACCACTACAGCGACACGCTGAACGGCCGGGTCGCGTTCTTCGATGCCGATGCCGAGTTGCGCAGCATAACCGGCGACCGCTGCGAGTTCCTGGGCCGAAATGGCAGCCTCGCCGAGCCCGCCGCGCTGGGCCGCGAGCGCCTGTCAGGACGGCTCGGGGTCGGCCTCGACCCCTGCGCCGCGATCCAGATCCAATTCACGCTTGCGCCCGACCAGCACTTCGAAACCTGCTTCCGGCTTGGCGTCGGCGTTGACGCACAGGACGCCAGCGCACTGTCGCTGCGCAGCCAGGGCAGCGCCGCCGCGCATGCCGCCCTGCGCGACGTGCGCGCCTACTGGCAGCAGACCCTCGGCCAGCTGCAGGTCAGCACGCCGGAGCCCAGTCTCGATCTGCTCGCCAATGGCTGGCTGCTGTACCAGACTCTGGCCAGCCGCTGCCTGGGCCGCAGCGGCTTCTACCAGTCCGGCGGTGCGTTCGGTTTCCGCGACCAGCTGCAGGACACCATGGCGACCGTGCACACCCAGCCGGCGCTGACTCGCGAGCACCTGCTGCGCAGCGCCGCCAAGCAGTTCGTCGAAGGCGATGTGCTGCACTGGTGGCACCCGCCGCAGGGCCGCGGCGTGCGCACGCATTGTTCGGACGACTACCTGTGGCTGCCGCTGGCGACCTGTCGCTATCTCAGCGTCACCGCGGACGACAGCGTGCTTGACGAGCCGGTCAGCTATCTCGAAGGCCGCCCGCTGAATGCCGATGAAGAGTCCTACTACGACCTGCCCTTGGTCTCCGGACTGCAGCAGCCGCTTTACCTGCACTGCGTACACGCCCTGCAGCGCGGTATCCGTCTGCTCGGCGCGCGCGGCCTGCCGCTGATCGGCAGCGGCGACTGGAACGACGGCATGAACCGGGTCGGCGCCGAGGGTAAAGGCGAGAGCGTGTGGCTGGGCTTCTTCCTGTTCGAGGTGCTGAGCCGGTTTGTCGAGGTCGCGCAGCGGCGCGGTGACAGCGGCTTCGCCGGCGAATGCGCCGACGCCGCGGAGCTGCTGCGCCAGGATCTCGACCAGCACGGCTGGGACGGCAAGTGGTTCCGCCGCGCCTGGTACGACGACGGCACGCCGCTGGGCTCCGCGACGAGCGACGAATGCCGGATCGACTCGATCTCGCAGAGCTGGGCCGTGCTGTCAGGCGCCGCCCCAGAGGCCCGCGCGCGCCAGGCGATGGATTCGCTGCATACCCATCTGGTCCGCGCCGACGCCGGCCTGATCCAGCTGCTGGACCCGCCCTTCAATCACACCCACCACGACCCCGGTTACATCCGCGGCTATGTGCCGGGCGTGCGCGAGAACGGCGGCCAGTACACCCATGCGGCGGTGTGGGCGGCGATGGCCTTCGCCAAGCTCGACGATCGCGAACGCGCCTGGCAGCTGGCGCGGATGATCAACCCGATCCAGCACAGCCTGAGAAGCGAAGCGGCCGATATCTACCGGGTCGAACCCTATGTGCTGGCCGCCGATGTCTACGCCGTCGCCCCGCACGTCGGCCGCGGCGGCTGGACCTGGTACACCGGTTCAGCCAGCTGGATGTACCGCCTGCTGACCGAATCCCTGCTCGGCCTGCAGCGCGAGGGCGACGCTCTGATCCTGCGGCCCTGCATTCCGGCCGAGTGGGCCGACTACCGCATCGACTACCGCTTCGGCGCCAGCCTCTACCGCATCCAGCTGCGTCAGCTCGACGCCGCCGAGTTCAACGCATTGGCGAAGACCTCGCGCAGCGATCGCGAGCTGGCGATCGAAGCGCTGGACACGGGCGAGTTCCGGATTCCGCTGCGGGATCACGGGCTGGAGCATCGGATCGAGCTGTGGTTGGGTCGGTGAGCGCGCATGCAGATGCGGAGACCGAGATGCTGCCCGATGCGGATCGCCGGCTCGACAGCCTCCGCAGTGGAAGCCGTTTTGCGTCGGCCGTGCTTGGGGCTTGGACGAGCATGGACAGCTCAGAGTCGTGCATCAGGTTTCGGGAGCGGTCGCTGAGTTCGAGCGAATGCAGAGACGCGGCGGCAGAGTCACTCGCCAACCGCGCTACCTCCGCCCTGTCCTCGCGATGGAACAGCGAGCCTCGCCATCACATGAGCGTCAACATACCCACCATCCCGAAACGCGAAGTTTCGACACGTGCCCTCGACCAAGAAGCCGTGCCTGCGATAGAGGTTGATCGCAGCGGTGTTGTCCGCGTAGACCTCGATCTCGATGCGGGAGACGCCCATCCATCGCTCGCAGCAGTCGATGGCAGCCGACAACAACGCGGACCCCACGCCAGCACGTCGCGCGGATCCTTTGACCCCCATGCCGATGCTCGCCACGTGACGCCTGCGCGGGTTCTGGGACACATCCAGGCTCAGCTGACCCACGATCTCGTCACCGCGCAGCGCGACCAGGCAGGTGAACCCGGCACGAGGCGCGAGCTTGGCCGCCCAGTGATCGATGGTCTGAAAGGGCAGCTGCAGGGTGTCGGCGAATGCCGCGCGCTCGGAGTACAGCGCCAGAATCTGCGCAACGTCGGCGGGCTCGTAGTGGCGGATGTGCAGGTCGGACATGGGTCTGGCGATACAGGCTGGAGCGGCAGCCCGTTCATACCACGACAAGAGCCTGCGGAATCCGCGCGACGCGACGCCGACCCTGTTCGGCTCAACGACTGGACCGAAACCAAGCGCAAGCGCTCGAGTCAGCGGGGTGCCTGGCGGACTCCTTGCTCCGCAGTGCACCCCGCCAGGTCGACCTCAGTTCTCGAAACCGTTCCTGAAAATCAGATCCGGTGCCTGACCATTGCAGGTACCCAGCGCGGCAGAACCGAGGCGGGAGCTCAGCGTGTAGCGACCGTTGCTGGGCAGCGGGGCCTGCTTTTGATGCAGGTCGGCCCGCAGGGCGAAGCGCCCGTCGCCGCTCACGGCTTCGCTGGGCGTCTGCACCAGGCTCGGCTGCAGGGCAAAGCGGCCGCTTGCGTCGCGCAAGCTCGGCGCTTCCGCGCTTTTGGCCGGGTCCTTGTGGGGATCGGCCAGGGCCGAGCCGCAGACGGCGGCCAGCAGGATCATGACGCAGTAGGTGCGCATGGTCGTGTCCTTAGCGCTGCACGCGGATCAGCTGTTCCAGCGCGTCGAGGCGCTGGCGCAGCTGTGCGTTCTCGTGCTTCAGCGCGGCCAGCATGTCGTCCTGCACCGCATTGGCGACATCGAGTTCCTGGATCGCGGCGATCGCGGTGATGGTGGCCGGATAAGTATCGACCTGCAGGATTTCCGTGTCCGAGGTCTTGGGCGCACCGGGCAGATGCTCACCCGAGCGCTGCACGGCGTCCGGGAAGACCTTGGCGAAATCCTGCGCGATCACGTTGTAGTAGCGCTGCGTGGTAATGCTGGGGTGCGCGGCGCGATAAGACTCGGTGTATTCGAAGCTCACCGGCTGCACCTGGCGCAGCGTTCTCAAGGCATCGTCGATGGGCTGGATGTCTTGCTTGATGCGCCGATCTGAATTGGCCAGCCAGGCGGTGGCGGTGGTCTTGGAGGCGTTGCCCTCGACTTCCAGCATGTTGACCGCGGGTGATCGCGACACGCCCAAACGATCGTTGGTGATGATGTACTTGCCCGACGCGCTGGTGAGCAAGCGCAGATTGCCCGACGTGGCCTGCAGGGAGACGTCGGCGCCGTCTTCCGCCACCCGCAGCACAGCCTGGCTGCCGTTGTTGCTGTGCACCGTCATTGAGAAGTCGTTGTTGCCGCCCGAGGCACTGCGCAGCGTCACATCGGCGCCAGACGCGGACTGCTGGTTGAGGATCAACTGGCCGGTATCGGTGATCTTCAAGCGGTCCACATTGCCGCCGGTGCGAAACGTCAGACCGTCCGGATTGGTGATGCCAGCGGCAACCGGGTTGAAGATGATCGCGCCGTTGGCTGAACTGATCGAATCGCCAAACAGGATGCCGCGCTCGGTGCTGATCCCCGGCGACAGCAGCGACAGATAGTTGTTGCTGTCGGATTCGGCGGTGATCGAGCTGGCTGAAGCTACCGCAACGCCTGAGCTGCCGCCGCGACGTACCGTCAATGTGCCCAGCGGTGTGTTGGTGTTGATCGCCACGCCGTTCTGCGCGCGGATCAGGAACTGGTTGGCGGCGGTCGAAGACATTGCGCCCGACTGGCCATCGCTGAACACGGTTGTGAACGTGTGGGCAGTACCGATGCTGGCACGACCGGCGGCGAAACTGTTGACCGCACCCGCCGCAGCAAAATCACCAAAGGCGACTGAACTCGGCGCCGTGGCTGCGGAGCTGCCCTGCTCGATGCCGCCGTTGCGGCGCAAGTACAGGTTGGTGGTGCTGTTGCGTAGCGCGATCAGCGAGACACCTGCATCGTTCGCACCCAGCACGCCAGCAGTCAACCCGGTATTGCCATTGGTGTCCCAGCACGTCCCGCCACCCAAGGCCGACTTGACCTCCTGCCGACCCTGCAGCGCCTGGAAGTCAACGCCATCGGGCGCCTTCAGCTGCGCTTCCAGCCACACCGATCCCTGTGCGGGCAGCGGCTGCGACAGTTCCACCGGCACGCTGAAGCGGCCGTCCTGCACAGTGACGGCGTAGAACGTCATTGGCTCGCTCATGGCGACACCGCCCTGCTCGGCGCTGTACAGCTGCACGCGCAGATCGAACACGCCGTTGGCGGGCTTGCCGCCATCCTGCAGCGAGCCGGCGTACTGCACGCTGTCGGCGACAGCGGGCAGGCTCAGCAGCAGGGACAGGGCAGCGCACAGGCCGGTCAATCGCGGAACTCGGTAAGACAGGTTCATGGATAGCACTCCAGCGCGGGCCGGCCGGCATGAGCGCCCGCCACAAAACCCGTTCAAGGAGGTGAAACGCAGGGGCTTGACCAACCCTGACACGCGGATGCGCGGCTTGGGGGCCGACGCCGGCAGCTGCCGCTTCCAGCAGACGCGCTGCGCGCCCGGTCGGGACCTGCAGACGGAACCTTGGACACAGCCGGGCTGCGGACCCTATGCCGCCTTGGTCGCGCTGGCGGTCGCCTGTGCGCCCTGCCGGTTGCCTCGACGCCGCACACCTTCGCCCGTCGCGTTTACACCAGCAGCACCACCACAAACCACAGCATCGCCAGCAGCTCGGTCAGCGTGCTGCGGTCGGGTGCGCGGGTCACCGCCAGCAGCAGGAAGAAGTTGTACGGCTGTGGAATCAGATGCACGGCCAGTGCCGCCAGCGCGGGGCCGTCCAGCGCCAGTACGGCGAGGGCGAGCACGCTGGTGCCGAGGTTGATGAAGCTCGCCACCAGCAGGGTGTCGTGCCACAGCAGGCGGCGCATCGGCACCTGGCCACGCCAGCGGCGCGCGAAGAAGTTGTCTGCGGGTTGGAAATCCATTGCCAAACCTGAGCTGTGCGGTGAAGGGGCGATGCCATGACGTCCGTGCGTACACATCGCTCACCCTGTTCGCTCGCGTCGATCCGTCACAGTCAGCCGCGAAGCTTACGCCGCGGCCGGCGCCTGTGTTGTAGTGCCGGGCGTTGATCCGCCCGCTGTCTGTCATCTGCCATCCGCCCCCGATCTCCGAGCCCAGACCACTCGCACCATGTCCAAGCCCCCCCGTGCTGAATCCGCTGCGCCGCGCGCTGAGCTGCCGAGCGTGCCAATCGGTGCGACACCGGTGTTGGCCGCCTCGGCGCTGACCCGCCTGCTGCTGGTGCTGGTGCTGGTGGCCGGGGTGTACTTCTTCGTCGGCTTTCTGGTGCCGGTGCTGGCCGCGTTGATCATCGGTTTCGCCAGCTGGCCGCTGTACCAGCGCTGGATGCGCGCCTGCGATGGTCGCCGCACCCTGGCGGCCAGCAGCGCCCTGCTGCTGGTGATTCTGCTGCTGGTGGTGCCGCTCGGCCTGGTTGCGGCGTATGCGATGCAGGAGGCCGGCCAGCTGGTCGGCTGGGCGGTGGCCGCCAATCGCGATGGCGCGCCGGTGCCCGAATGGATCGCCACCCTGCCGATGATCGGCGAGCGTCTGGCCGGCTACTGGAACCAGCATCTGGCGCAGCCGGATGCCATCGGCCAATGGGTCAGCCTGCTCAGCGGCGAGCATCTGGCGGATCTTTACCACTTCGCACTGTCGACCACCGGCAATCTGCTCAAGCTGGCGCTGACTACGCTGTTCCTGCTGATGACCCTGTTCTTCGTGTTCCGCGACGGTGAGCGCCTTGCCGCGCAGCTCGATGTGGTCGGCGAGCACGCCCTGCCCGGCCGCTGGCAGCGCTTCTCCCGCGTGGTGCCTGCAACGATCAGCTCCACCGTGACCGGCATGGGCCTGATCGCGATCGGCGAGGGCGTGGTGCTGGGCCTGGCCTACTGGATCGCCGGCGTGCCTTCGCCGGCCCTGCTCGGCGTCATCACCGGTTTCATGGCCCTGATCCCCGGCGGCGCGCCGCTGGCGATGAGCCTGGTCTCGCTGTATCTGGTCGGTGCCGGCTATCCGGTCAACGGCATCGCCCTGTTCGCCTGGGGCGCGATCGAACTCTTCATCGTCGACAAAACCCTGCGCCCGCGGCTGGTCGGTGGGCCGGTGAAACTGCCGTTCCTGCCGACCCTGTTCGGCCTGGTCGGCGGCGTGCAGACGCTGGGCTTGATCGGCCTGTTCGTCGGACCAGTGCTGATGGCCCTGCTGGTGGCGATCTGGCGCGAATGGGTGCGCGAGGCGGCCGAGGTGGGCGCACTGCCGGCTGAGCCTGCGCTGCAAGACGCTCCAGTCGTAGTCGACTCGGCCGCCGAGCATCAGGTCTCCCCGCAGCGCGCGTAGCCCTCGATGTTCTCACCCGGTACGAGGTCGCGAACGACGCGCCAGCCGCCGGCGTCATCGCGCTGCGGCTGAACAATGCCGCTGCCACCGCGCGCTCGCTCCGGGTCTCGACGGTGGCGACCGTGCAGCAGCGGGTCGTCCGCAAACACCAGATCATCCAGGTAGTAGGTGCAGCGACCGGGCTCGATCAAGTGCATGTGCACGTGCTCAGGCTCGCCGCCCTCGGGGTAGGCACCGGGGCGAACGGTGTCGAAGCGGTAGCGCCCTGCGGCATCGCTCACGGCCCATCCGCGCAGCGCGCCATGAGCGCGCAGCTCGGGCTGCAGCCAGGTGGGTTGGGGATAGCGGCCATGGCTGTCGGTCTGATACGCATACACGAGCACGCCAGGCACCGGCGCGCCCTCGCGGTTGCGCACCACGCCCTCGATGCGCAGACGGGTGCCGGGCGTGTCCGCCGCGGCGATCCGGGCCTGCGCTGACAGTGCCGTGGGCAGACCCAGCAGGGCCCGCTCGCAGCCTTCGCAGGGACCGAGCACCGGCACCGCGGGCGCAGGCGCAGGCGGCTCCGACGCCGCTCGCAGCACGCGCACCTGCGCCTGCGCCAGTTCGTTCGCCGGAAGATCAAACTTGAGGGTCGGCTGCAGCGGCTCGAACACACGCAGGCCAAGCGAATCCCGGGTATCGCCGAGTACGCGCACGCAGCCGTCCGCCCGGCTGCTCGCCCACTGCAGCCGCATCGGCCCGCCCACTGCGACAGCTGCCTCGACCAGCGCATGCGCGACGGGCTGGCCTTCGATGCGTTCGAAGCACAGCTCGCTGGCGCTGTCGCCAGTGCCGGCGTGCAGCACCTCGCCCAGCCGGTTTGGCGCCATCCACAGCAGGCCACGCGGCAAATCGGGATCGTCCGATTGCAGCGGCTGCGGATAGTGCTCGGCCAGCAGTTGCAGCGCGTAGCGGGCATGAGCCTGTAGCGGCTCGATCTGCGTGGCAGCACTCAGAGGATCAAACCCGTACAGCAGACGCCGCTGGGCGAACACATAGCCCCAGGCAGATTCGCGCACTGGGCGCGCCAGCGCGGCCTCGGCCTCCTGCAGCCAACGGCCGTCCAACAGCGCAACCTGCAGCCCAGGTTGGGCCGCTGCGCCGAGCGCGTCCGCGCTCGGCGCACCCGCAAACAGCACGAAGCGCCGGAAGCGTGCTGCCGCGCTTGCCGCGGAATCGACATAGACGTCTTCACCGGAATCGGCAGCCGATGGCGGCAGCCGCAGCAGGCGCGCGGCGATGGCCGCCACCTCGTCGCTGTGGGTGTCCGCCGGCAGCACCACCAGCACGCCAGCGTCGTAGCCGTAGCGACACATCGGGCACACCCGCGCACCGGCATGCGGGCCATACACGTGCAGTGGGTCCAGTGCTGGCAGGCCTTGCCATGGTGTCAGCCCGATCGCTTCTGCGGGCCGCGGTGGTTCGGGTGCTGCCGTGGCGAACGCTAGCAGCCTGTCGGACTTTGGTTGGCCGGGCTGCAAATCCGCCTGCGCGGTCCATTTTTCCGCCGATTCTTGACCAAGAGAGCCCACTATTGGCCCGCGAATCGTCGAAAAACTGTCCTCGCACAGTCGGATTTTCGCCTCGACCCCCAAAGCCCGACAGGCTGCCAGGCCCAGCTGCGCAATGCCGATCAGTAGAGCGGAATGCAGTAGCGAGCGCAGCGCCCGTTGCGAAATGGTTTTCATGGTGTTCTCCGTTGCAGGTCGGCAACAGGAGCCGTGCGGAGCATCCGACGTTATCCGCAGTGGCCGCGCCGACGTCGCCGGCGGTTTGTGGTTAACGTTTGCCGCTGCCGCCCACTCATGCGGGGATGACCATCAAGCTCAGCGCCCAGCCGCCACGCGCCGGAGCCAGTGCAGCGCCCTCACCCGCCTCGACGGCGGACCTGGTGATGCAGGCGCGGCGCGGCTCGCAGCGTGCGTACACCGCACTGCACCAACGCTTTGTGGGGTTGGTGCACGGCCTGCTGCTGGCGCGGCATCCGTCGGCGTTTGCCGATGAGCTGTGCCAGGACTGTTTCGCCCTCGCCTTCGAGCGCTTGGCGCAGTTGCGTGATCCAGCCCAGTTCGGGCCGTGGATCGCGGCCATCGCTCGGCACCTGCGTCCGCGCGGGTCGAGCCACCTGCCGCTCGATGCCGTGTGCGAGCCAGCCGATCCTGGCGCCGACCCGGAGCGACACACCGAGGCCCTCAGCGTGTTGGATGCTATCCGTCGTCTGCCGATGGCCTACCGCGAGCCGCTGCTGCTGCGCTTGGTCGAGGGCCTCAGCGGGGCCGAAATCGCGGCGCAGACCGGGCTGGGTGCGGACTCGGTGCGGGTCAATCTGCATCGCGGCCTGCGCAAGCTGCGCGCGCTGCTGGCATCGGAAAGTGCAGGTACGCCCGTCACGGAGAACGGCCATGAGTGATCCCGAATTCGACTACCTGTGGGACCCACGGGCCAAGCCCGCCGAGGCGATCCGTGTGCTGGAGCAACAGCTGCGCGGCTACAGCGCGCAGGCACGCGACCTTAGCGGCAAGGCGCCGACACCAGCGCAGGCCGTCGCCGTGCGATCACGCCGTCGCTGGCCCTGGCTGGCGGCCGCGGCCGCTGTCCTGCTGATGGTGCTGGCGCCCGTCTACCGCTGGTCGTGGCCAGCACAGGCGGCCTGGCCGCTGGTGCTGACGACCGCGCAGCACACTGAGACCCGACAGCTCGCGCCCGGCCAGACCCTGAGCTTGCGCAACAACCAGCATGCGCGACTCCAGATCGCCCGCATCGGCCGCCTCGAACTGGCGCCCGGATCGCGATTGGAACTGCTGGAAACCGCCAGCGGCCGCCACCGGGTCGAGCTCAAGCAAGGCCAGATGCACGCACGCGTCTGGGCACCACCGGGCTACTTTGGAGTGCAGGGTGGCGGCGCATTGATCCTCGACCTCGGCTGCGAGTTCGAGCTGTCGGTGAGCCCCGACGACATTGGCCGGCTGCAGGTCAGCAGCGGCTGGGTCGCGTTCGAACGCGCGGGCCGCGAAACCTTGGTGCCAGCCGGCTATGCGCTGGACTTCAATGGCAGCCACAACTCGACGCCCGTGCGAGCGCACGCCAGCGACGCGCTGCGCGCCGCGCTGGCCGCGCTGGATCAGGCCCTGCAGCTGCGCGGCGATCCTCCTGGGGCACGGTCGACGGATCTCGACGCCTTGGCTGCAGCCGTCGCCGAGCATGCCGCGAATGACGATCTGCACAGCCTGCTCAGCCTGTTGACGCGCTATCCCGTCCTGGCGCAGACCGCGCTGTATCCGCGCCTCGCCAACGCCTTGGGCACCGCCGCCGATGACAGCCAGCACCGCCGTGATTGGGCCCGCGGCGAGGTGGCGGCGATCAATCGCTGGTGGCAGCTGCTGCCGCGGCCGCCCAAGGCCTGGTGGCGACATTGGCAGGATGCGTTCTGAGAGCTCGCGGCTGAGCGCGTGCCGACCCCGGGTGAAGGCGCTGATGCGCGCATCGACCGCCGCACTGCCGGGAGTGAACGCCGAAAGCTCCAATGTCCGGCGTGGCGCCATGCCCCGCAGCACTCGATTGCAGCCCGCAACAGTTGACCCGCGCCCGCGCATCCGGCCTGATCTGTGGCCCGATCCACTGGCTGCCCACTTTGTTGACCCTTGTCGCTCTACTCCTGCTGCTCCTGCTCGCGCTCGTGCTGCAGCCACTGCTGCATCGCCGGCTGCTGACCGGGCGGCGAGATCGACTGCGCCATCAGATCGAAGCCGAACGCGGCAGCCGGGTGATTCTGCTGGTGCATCGCGAGGAGCGGATGAGCCTGTTCGGGGTGCCGCTGCTGCGCTACATCGATATGGAAGACGCCGAAGCGGTGATCCGCGCGGTGCATCAGACCGATCCGAAAACCCCGATCGATCTGATCCTGCACACGCCCGGCGGGCTGGTGCTGGCTTCGCTGCAGATCGCCCGTGCGCTGGCCCGTCATCCCGGCCCGGTGCGCGCGCTGGTGCCCTACTACGCGATGTCCGGCGGCACCCTGCTCGCGCTGGCCGCCGATGAGATCGTGATGAGCCCGCATGCGGTGCTGGGCCCGCTGGACCCGGTGATCGACGAGGTGCCGGCTGCCTCGATTCTGCGCGCGGTGGCGCAGAAGGAATCGAAGGATGTCGATGACAGCACGCTGATCCTGGCGGATCAGGCCGATATGGCGATCCGCCAGCTGCGCGAAAGCCTGAGCGAGCTGCTGCTGGTGCGGCTGGGCAAGGAGCAGGCCGACAAGGTTGCGATGGCGCTGACCGAAGGCCGCTGGACCCACGACTATCCGATCGTGCCCGAACAAATGGCCGCGCTCGGGTTGAAGGTCAGCACCGGGATGCCCGAGCGCGTGCTCGACATGATGGCCCTGTATCCGCAGCCGATGCGCGGCATGGCCGGGGTCGAGTACGCGCGCCGCGAGGACCGCCCACCGGTGGATGTGTCCAAGCCAAAGCCCGGCTGAACCAAAAGCCGCGACCCGGCGCAAGCTCGGTCCGGGCAATCGATTCATCGCAGGCTCCAGCAAGGAGGCCAAGCCACGCAAAGCCGAACGATACGTCGCGAACCCGTTCGGTGCCGGGCGCGCGAAGCAAGCGGCGGGTCACCGTGCACGGTGACCCGCCCAAGTCTCAGTAGCTGCCCATGTAATCGCGCTTGCCGATCTCGACGCCGCTGTGGCGCAGCAGGCCGTAGGCGGTGCTGACGTGGAAGAAGAACTGCGGCAGGCCGTAGGACAGGAGATAGGCCTGGCCGCTCAGGGCGCGCTCCTTCGGGGTGCCCGGGCGCAGCACGATCTCGCGCGACTCGCTGCCGTCAAACGCGGCGGGGTCGAGGCTGTCGAGAAAGGCGATGCTGCTGGCGATGCGCAGCTGCAGTTCGTCGAAACTGTGCTCGGTGTCGGGCGCGCTCGGCACCTCGACGCCCGCCAGTCGCGCCGCCACGCTGCGCGCGAAGTCGGTCGCGATCTGCACCTGTCGCAGCAGCGGGAACATGTCCGGAAACAGCCGCGCCTGCAGCAGTGCCGGCGGATCGATCTTGCGCTCGGCCGCGTGCGCGGCGGCTTTGGTCAACACGTCGCTCAGGCCGCCGAGCAACTGCTTGAACACCGGAACGGATGCGACATACATGGGCTGGTGCATGGGACTCTCCTGCAGGGGGACGCGATGGTAGCCCGTCGGCGCCACGGGTTTCAGCGCTGGAGCGAAGGTCGGCCAGATCGACGCAGCGATCGCGCCGCGCACGCCGGTCCAGGTGCAGGTGCAGGTGCAGGTGCAGGTGCAGGTGCAGGTGCAGGTGCAGGTGCAGGTGCAGGTGCAGGTGGAAGTGTCCGCGATCGCACACCCAAGTGTCCGCTTGTGCGCACATCGTTCGCGCTCGCCCGCAAGCCGAACCTGCGTATCGCGCGCCGCGTCCGTCGCGCCACGCAAGCCCAACAACACCCGCCCACCGAACGGCAGCCCCGGGCACCCGCGGGGCCTGTCTCAACCGCAGCGGAGCAAGCTCCGCTATACGGGTGTGGCCACTCGCTGGGCGGATGGCGCGGAATCTGCTTGTGCGCTTTCCATCATCGTCAAACGCTTCAATGCTGCATCCACGCTCCTCGATACGTTTCGCGTCGCCAAGCCCCCCCGCCGCGGCGGTGAGCGCGAACCCCGTGATCACCGCTCAGCACCACCACAGCAGGCGACCCATGCGCATTTCGGCCAGCTTCGCGATTCCCCTGATGCTGCTGCTGGCGCTTGGCGCCGCCGTCAATGCCGCCAGTTTCGGTGCGCTGTACACGCTGCTGTGGAAGCCGCTGCCCTATGCCGATTCGCAGCAGCTGGTCGAGCTGCGCATGGATCTGCGCGATGCCGGCCTGCAGGTCGGGCTGTCGCATGTGTGTACGAGCTGCTGCGTGCCGACTCCGGCACCTTCAGCGGCGCGGCCGGTGCGATCCCTGTGCGCCCGCTTACCGATGCGGCCGGCCGCGGCTGGGCGCTGCAGCGCGTCACCGTCGACTTCGCCGAAGTGCTCGGCAGCGTTCCGAGCCACGGCCGCTCACTGCGCGATGTTGATGGCGTTGAACATCCGCTGCTGCTGGCCGAAACCCGTGCACGCGAGCGTTTTGGCAGTGCCGAAGCTGCGCTCGGCCAGACCCTGCAGCTGAAAGACACGCTGTACACCGTGGTCGGCGTGATGCCGCACGGCTTCAGTTTCCCCGATGCAGGCGTCGATGCCTGGACGCCGTACGTGCAGACCGCCGCCGAACGGGAGCAGGACGCGCGGGGCGGCTTCGGTCCGTTCGTCGTGGTGGCGCGGCTGGCGCCGGGCGTGGACATCGCCCGCGCCCGGGCCAGCCTCGCCTCGGTGCTGGCCAATGCCGAGGTGCTTGCGCGTCTACGCAGTTCGGACGCGCAGGTAGAGGCCGATGCACGCAGCTGGCGCGAGCGCTACAGCGCCGGCCATGCGCGTGCGATCGGCCTTCTGCAGATCGCCGCCCTGCTGCTGCAGGGCGTGGTCGCCACCAACCTGGCCAATCTGCTGCTATTCCGCGTGCTGGCCCGCGGCCGCGAGTTCGCCGTGCGCAGCGCGCTGGGCGCGCGCCGCTTGGATCTGCTGCGCAGCGTGCTGGCCGAATTGTGGCTGCCGGCCCTGCTGGCAACGGCCGCAGGTTGCGCACTCGCACCGGCCGGCAATGCACTGCTATCTCGATTGGGCATGCTGCCGGCCAGCCTGCCAGACATCCTGGGCGCGCCGTTGGCCGGTCCGCTGGCGGCCCTGCTGTCGACCGCACTGATCCTCGCGCTGGTGGTGCTGTCGATGCTGCCGGCGCTGCGCCCGGCCGGCACCGGCGCGCTGCGCGAGCACGCGCGCAGCGGCCAGATCGGTCGCGGCCGCAGCGGGCTGCTGGTAGCCCAGATCGCGCTCGCCACTGTGCTGGTCGGCGGCGCCGGTCTGCTGCTGCGCAGCGCGCAGAATCTGGCCGCCGAGAGCCGCGGTTTCGAGGCGGACCGCGTGCTGCTGAGCACGGTCGACCTGCAGGACCTCACCGCCGCGGCGACCGCGCGCGGCGAAGCCGACCCCGCAGCCACCCTTGCAGCCGCCGGCCTGCGCATCGGCGAACAGGTGGCGGCACTGCCTGGCGTGGTCGATACCGCCTATGCCGATGCCGCGCCCTTCGGCAGCTCGCACTTCATCGTCGACGTGCGCAGCCCTCAGGGCGACGCGGATATCACCGTGCGCAGCAATGGCGTCAGCGCCGGCTTCTTCGACGTGATGGGCATGCCGCTGCTCGGCGGCCGCGGCTTCAGCGCTGGCGACTCGGCCCGCGGCGAAGTCATCGTCGACGCGCTGTTCGTCGCCCAGGTGTTCGGCGGTGTGGACCCGGTCGGCCGCAGCATCCGCATCGCCAACGACGACGGCTACCGGGAGGCCACCGTGATCGGTGTGGTGCCGACGGTGAAGTTTCGTTCGCTGGATGAACCGTCGGTGCAGGCCGCGCTGTACGAGGTGTTGCGCGCTCCCTCGGAGATCCACTTCCGGCTGACCCGTACCCGGGGCGCCCCCGCCGACCTGGTCGACGGCGTGCGCGCTGCGGTACTGCAGGCCGCGCCCGACGCCGTGCTGGCGTATCACCGCCCGCTGGCCGAAGCGGTGGATGCCTCGGTCGCCGGCCGCTTCGCCCTGCTGCAATTGGTCGGGCTGTTCGCGCTTGGCGTGCTGCTGCTGTCGGGCCTCGGCCTGTACGCCGTGCTGGGCCTGAGCGTGCTCGAACGCCGCCCCGAATTCGGCGTGCGCCTCGCCTTGGGCGCCACCGGGTCGCGCATCCTGCGGCTGGTGCTCAACCAAGGATTGCGACTGCTGTTGCCGGGCGTACTGCTCGGCGTGCTGGTGGGCATCGTTGCGGCCGGCTGGCTGGCGGATGATCTGTTCCGCGTGGCGCCGCATGATTTGGCCGCGTGGCTGCTGGCCGCACTGGCGATCGGCGTAGTGGCCTTGCTGGCCTGCGCGCTGCCGGCGCGGCGCGCCGCGCGGGTGTCGCCGCGGCTGGCAATAGACGGCGGCTGAGCCCTCTCGACACCGCCACATCGCGCAATCCGCCGCGGCCTGCGATCATGGCGCATGTCGACATTCCAAGAACTTGAACTCATCCCTGCCCTGCAGCAGGCCATCGAAGCCGCCGGTTTCGACACCCCCACGCCGATCCAGTCGCTGTCGCTGCCGCCGATCCTTGCCGGCAAGGACGTGCTCGCGCAGGCGCCCACCGGCAGCGGCAAAACCGCCGCCTTCGGCCTCGGCCTGCTGCAGCGGCTCGATTCCAACAGCATCCGCACCCAGGCGCTGGTGCTGTGCCCGACCCGCGAGCTGGCCGACCAGGTCGGCAAGGAGCTGCGCCGGTTGGCGATGGCGATTCCCAACGTCAAGCTGAGCCTGCTGACCGGCGGCATCGCGCTGGGGCCACAGTTGGCCTCGCTCACGCATGCGCCGCACATCGTGGTCGGCACCCCCGGCCGCGTGCAGGAGCTGCTGCACAAGCAGGCGCTGGATGTGTCGGGCATCGAGGTGCTGGTGCTGGACGAAGCCGACCGCATGCTCGACATGGGCTTCGAGAAATCGATCAAGGACATCCTCAAGCGCCTGCCGCGTGCGCGCCAGAGCCTGCTGTTCTCGGCCACCTGGCCGGACGAGATTCGCGAACTCGCCAAGACCAGCCTGCGCGAGCCGGTGGAAGTGGCGGTGGAAGGCGCCGACAGCCGGCCGCAGGTCGACGCGCGCTTCTTCGAGGTCACCCTCGACGCCAAAACCGCCGCGCTGATGGGCCTGCTGCTGCAGCACCGGCCGGAATCGACCGTGGTGTTCTGCAACACCAAGCGCGATGTCGACGATGTGGCTGAGGCGCTGGCAAATGCCGGCTTTGCCGCCGCCGCCCTGCACGGCGATCTGGAGCAGCGCGACCGCGATGAAGTGCTGGTGCGGTTCTCGAATCGCTCGCTGAGCGTGCTGGTGGCCAGCGATGTCGCCGCGCGCGGGCTGGACGTCAAAGACCTCGCCTGCGTCGTCAACTACGAGCTGCCGACCGACCCGGATGTCTACCTGCACCGCACCGGCCGCACCGCGCGCGCTGGCGAAAGCGGGCTGGCGCTGAACCTGGTCACCCCACGCGAGAACTCGCGCGCCCTGCAGATCGAAGACCGCAGCGGCGAGAAGCTGCGCTGGGAGCGCGCCCCGCTGAACGCGCGCCCGGCCGATGTGCCCAAAGCCGCGATGCGCACCCTGCGCATCGACGCCGGCCGCACCGACAAACTTCGCCCCGGCGACGTGCTCGGCGCACTCACCGGCGCCGCGGGGCTGAAGGCCGCTGACATCGGCAAGATCGACGTGTTCGCCACCCGCAGCTACGTCGCGATCCGCGCCGATCTGCTGAAAGCCGCGGTAGCCGGGCTGCAGGCCGGCAAGATCAAGGGGCGCAGCTTTCGGGTGAGGGCGCTGTAGGGTTCCCTAGGTGCACGCTTGGGCTTGAGCGAGGCTGGCGGACGTCGGGAGCCACACGTTGCGTAGAGCGCGATCGAATTGCGTCAGCCCTTGAGCAGGCGTTTCGACCGGCGTACCGCGTGTAGAAACACACCGGAGGCTACACATCATGAGAACGAACATCGTCATCGACGACAAGCTGATGGCAGACACGCTCCGCGCAACCGGGCTCACGACCAAGCGTGAGGTGGTTGAGCTCGGTTTGAAAACCTTGCTTCGGCTTCAGCAGCAGGCCGAGATCAAGAAGCTTCGTGGCAAGGTCACTTGGGAGGGTGATCTCGATGCCATGAGACGCGAGAAGTGATTCTGGTCGACTCCAGCGTTTGGGTGGACTTCTTCCGTGGCAAGCCGACTCCGCAGACCGACACACTCGAACGGTTACTCGATTCAGAAGCGCTTGGAATCGGCGACCTGAATCTCACCGAGGTTCTGCAGGGTTGCAAGTTCGACAAGGAGTTCAATGAAGTCCGACGACTGCTGGCTCGCCTGGAACTGGTTGTTCTGGGTGGTGACGACGTCGCGGTCAAAGCGGCGCAGAACTTTCGCAAGTTGCGCAGTGTTGGCGTCACTGTGCGCGTCACCAGTGACGTGGTTCTCGCAACGCGCTGCATTGTGAGCGGACACCAGCTGCTGCACAGCGACCGCTACTTCGATGCATTTGAAGTGCACCTCGGGCTTCGCTGCGTCGGCGCTGGCGAGTGAAACTCAGGAAGCACGATCGCGAGTGCCCGCCACCTGCTTGAGCGCCAAGCGGGTATCCACGCAAAGCGCAGCAACCGCAGAAGTGCAGAGCACGGCCGATGCATCTCGGCCTCGCGGGAGGCAACACGTCGTTCAGCCTTGTGTGTGGGTAAGCGGGGCGCGAGCGACCCGCCCTGGCGTCCAAACAAGCCCAACCTGCACACCACGCTCCGCTTTGACCTCGCTCGGCACAGGCACACGCATCGGCATCCGCAACTGCCTCCGCAAGGGCACTGCATGCGCATGCGCATGCGGCATGCGGCATGCGGCATCGGCGTCGGCGAAGCGAAGCGAAGCGAAGCGAAGCAGCCAAGCGGCTCGAGGACGGTGTCCACACCCGCGCACCTTGCGCCTGCCCTAAAACGCTATTACGATTCATTCGCATTTGTGCGGGCACCCGTCGGAACCTCAAGCGCAGATTCGCACCTGCCCCTTCCGACAACCCTGCGAGTTCCCCATGTCTGCGCTTCCCCGGCCCAGGTCGATCCGACCGGCCCTGCGTCCGTCCCTGCTGGTTGCCAGCATCACCGCCGCCCTGTTCGCCCTCCCGCCGCTGGCCATCGCCGAACCCGCGAACCCCGCCACAGCGGACGCCGCCGCCGATGCGTCCAACGCGCGCACGCTTGATGAGCTGCTGGTCGAAGGCCAGGCGGTCAACAAGGCTTCCTCGACGAAATACACCCAGCCGCTGCTGGACACCCCGCAGACGCTGACCCAGATCCCGAAGCAGGTCATCGAAGGCCAGAACCTGCTGAGCCTGCGCGACATCCTGAGCACCCTGCCCGGCATTACCTTCGGTGCCGGCGAAGGCGGTGGCGGCTACGGTGACAGCATCAACCTGCGCGGTTTTTCGGCCAACAACGACATCACCGTCGACGGCCTGCGCGACAGCGCGCAGTACACCCGCAGCGACACCTTCAACCTCGAATCGGTTGAAGTGGTGCAGGGCGCGAACTCCGTACACTCCGGCGCCGGTGCAGTCGGCGGCACCATCAACACGGTCAGCAAGATCGCCAGCGCGCGCGAGTTCAATCGCGCCCAGATCGGCGTCGGCACCGACAGCTACGCGCGCGGCACGGTCGACAGCAACTTCCTGCTCGGCGATTCCGTTGCGCTGCGCCTGAATGCGATGAGCCACCGCAACGACATCCCCGGCCGCGATGTGGAAACCAACGAGCGCTGGGGTTTCGCGCCCTCATTGGCGATCGGCCTGGGCACAGATACCGTCGCCAGCCTGAGCTACATCCACCAGGAAGACGACAACATCCCGCAGTACGGCGTGCCCTACTACAACGGCGGCCCGCTGCCCGACGTCGACCCTTCGACCTACTTCGGCTACCGCAATGTCGATGTGCAGGAAATCGAACTCGACGCCCTGACCGCGCGTTTCGAGCACAGCTTCAACGACCAGGTGACGCTGAGCCACATCACCCGGCAGTCGACCACCAGCCAGTTCATCGTGGTCAACCCGCCGCAGGGCACCTACTGCCTCGCCAGCGGCATCAACCCCGCCACCGGCCTGGCCTGCACTACCCCCGGCACCTACCAGCCCAGCGGCCCGCGCGGCAACACGCGCGACACCGAAAACCGCGCGCTGACCAGCCAGACCGACCTGCTGCTGAGCTTCGACACCGGCAGCATCCACCACGACATGGTCGCCGGCCTGTCGTTCTCGCCCGAGAGCTTCGAGCTCAGCTCGGGCAACTCGCTGCTCAATGCCGATGGCAGCACGGTAACGCTGCCGGTGATGGACCTGTACGCACCCGACACCGTGTGGACCGGGCCGGTCAACTTCATCCGCGCCGCCCAGCAGCGCGGCGAACTCGACAACACCGCTGCCTATCTGATGGACACCCTGAGCTTCAATCAGCAGTGGCAGTTGAACCTCGGCCTGCGCCACGAGCGCGTTGAGGGCAGCCATCGCACCGACACCATCGCCCGTCCCTCAGCCGGTGGCACGGTCACCGCGGGGCCTGAGTTGCGCAACGACAATGACCTGCTGTCCTACCGCGGCGGCTTGGTGTTCAAACCGGCTGCCCACGGCAGCGTGTACCTGAGCTACGGCAACTCGAAGACGCCGTCCAAGGCCTCGGTCAACGGCGCCTGCACCCCGGCGACCTGCGCCGTCGACCCGGAAAACGCCGTCATCACCGAGCTCGGCACCAAGTGGGACCTGTTCGATGGCGACCTGTCGCTGACCGCAGCGCTGTTCCGCAACGATCGCAAAAACTACAAGGTTGCCGACCCAGGCAACCCGGACAACCCCAGCGGCGAGCAGCAGCTCGATGGCCGCGCGCGCGTCGACGGCGTGAGCCTGGGCGCCTCAGGCCACATCACCGAACGCCTGACACTGTTCGCCAACTACACCCGGCTGGAAAGCGAGGTGCTGCAGGGCGTATCCGACCGGCAGGCCGGGCTCGGCGCCGACTACACCCGCGGCGACCGCCTGATCAACACGCCCGAGGACTCGCTCGGCCTGTGGACCACCTACGCGCTTTCGCCGGCATGGGAGCTGGGTTACGGCACCAGCTACCTCGGCAAGGTGTGGCTGACCCAGCACTCCGCCGCCAACCCGAATGGCGCCCTGGTGACCGCGCCCGGCTACTGGGTGCACCGCGCGATGGCGACCTGGCACGCAACTGAACAGCTGGATCTGCAGTTGAACATCAACAACCTGTTCGACAAGGAGTACTACACCCGGCCGCGCAACAACGGCTGGTCAACCCCCGGTGAGGCGCGCAGCGCCACGCTGACCGCCACCTTCAACTTCTAGCGGCATCGGATCGCGGCGGAAAGGCCTGCCCGGCCGAACCGCCGCGATCCATCCATCGACCACGCCCATGCTCCTGCATCTGCCCGACCTGCTCGAACCCGCCCGCCTCGCCCATATCCGCCAGCGCCTGGAAACAGCCGAATGGGGCGATGGCCGCATCACCGCCGGCCATCAATCCGCCCGCGCCAAGGAGAACCTGCAGCTGCCCGAAAACTCGCCGCTGGCGAGCGAACTCGGCGCCCTGGTGCTGGAGGCCGTCAGCCGCGACAGCAGCTTCTTCGCCGCCGCCCTGCCGCGGCGCATCTACCCGCCCCTGTTCAACTGCTACCGCGGCGGCGGGCGCTTCGGCAACCACATCGACAACGCCGTGCGCTACGACCGCAGCCAACCCAACCGGGCCGAGCCGGTGCGCACCGACGTATCGGTAACGATCTTCCTGAGCCCACCCGAGGACTACGACGGCGGCGAACTGCTGATCGAAGACACCTTCGGCAGCCAGCGCGTCAAACTGCCGGCCGGCCATGCCGTGCTGTACCCGGCCTCAAGCCTGCACCAGGTCACCGCCGTCACCCGCGGGCAACGCCTGGCGGCGTTCTTCTGGGTCCAAAGCATGGTCCGCGACGACGGCAAACGGCGCCTGCTGTTCGACCTCGACCTGTCGATCCGCCAACTCACCCGCGACCTGCCGGAGCACCCGAGCCTGCTGGGGTTGACGGGGACGTATCACAATCTGTTGAGGCGGTGGGCGGAGGTGTAGTCGAACGGGTTGGGGGAACGATTGACGCCACAATCGTGGCTCTGATGGAAAGCCGCTGATTGCATTGCCTTTGCCCAAGCCAGCGCTGGATTTGCCAGCGGGCACGCGATCGTCCGGGATCTGACATCTATCCATTTACGTTAGGCTGCCATGCGCTCATCCCCGCCGTCTTTCCAAAGCATCGAACACCAGATTCAAGCACTCATCAACTCGATTCGTAATGCCGAAGGCAAACGCTGGTGTGCCGAGTTCTGGGCGATAAGCCCCGACGGTGAAAACTACGGGAGGCGCGGCGGGGATCTTTCTAAGGAAGCTCTGAACAACGCGACCAACTGAGCCCTGGGCGGTCCCCAGCCGATTTTTTCGGACCTTCAGCCTGCTATCGCTCACCTATTTTGATTCTTCGACTCGCCCAAGGCTCTTTCGAACC